>JAFXSU010000298.1 GCA_017525435.1 Victivallales bacterium | reverse complement strand
TAAGAGGCAATTGTTATTAGTGAATATAAACAATTGCCGTGAAAAATACTCTCCTAATGGGTCGCGGGAAAGCCAGCGTCCGAGGATGGGACTGTAGTACCTGTAGTTGTAGTACACTAGGGCGGTTTCCGCGTCGTAGTACTCGGAGGAGAAGCGGAATGGGCTCGGGGAATTGCCAACGTGGGTGCAGTTGCCGAATGGGTCGTAGAGGTAGGTGTCGGTGACTGCCCCATTGGTGTCCAGCAGGGCCACGATGTTCTTGTTGGCGTCGGAGACATAGAACTCCCCGCCGTTGCGCAGGAGGGGCACGTCCAGTCCCACGGGCTGCCAGACATAGGTGTTGGCTAGGAAGTTCTGGTTTAATGCATCATATTCCGCAATCTGCTTGAAGCCGTCGTACACGAAGAGCTGGTACTTTACCAGCACATTGCTCTCATAGACCTTCTTCTCGAACCTGCGGCCCAGGTAGTCGTAATTGAACTCTAGACGCACATCGCCCTTGCTGGCAGAGACCAACCGATCCTCTGCATTCCACGAATATGTCCAGCCATCGCAGGTCAGCAGGTTCCCGTCAAGGTCGTAGGTCGGCGCCTCCGGCGTGGCTGCGAGAACGGTGTAGTCGCCGGAGAGGCGGCGGTGCAGGTCCACGTCCAGCGTGCCGTCGTGCCTCAGCGCGTCCACCTGGACGGCCGCCGTGACCGCGCCCTGCGAGTTGTCCACGGGGATGTCGATGGAGAAATCCTGGCCATCGCGCTGAACCAGGCAGGGTAGAGGTGAGAGGGTAGAGGTGAGAGGTGAGTCCTCCCCTTCAAAGTATGTGGTGGAAACGCCGCCGACGGTGGTGGTCACGGCGACCCTCGCGTCCGCGTCGGCCCTGCCGCGGATCGGAATCACGCCCGGAGAGAAGATGGATACGTACTGGTTCAGATTGTTCGCGGAATACCGCAGAAGGTTGGCGGACGACCCTTCCTGCGCGGAGACGCGGTTGTCGATGCCGTCGTAGGCGTAGCGGAAGGAGCCGTTGGTGACTGGCTCGTTTGTGGCGGCGTCCATGCGGTCGCCAGAGACCACCTGCGAGAGGCGGTCGTAGCCGTAGAGCCACTTCGTGCCGTCGGGGAGATTCATTTGGGTTCTGCGGTTCGCCATGTCGTAAATATAGCCGAGGGAATGGATTTTGCCACATGGCACGGAGTGAAAGTTCGTCCAGGGACCTTGCATGGAGAGACGTTCAGCAGATGCTCCTGCGGAGCGGTTTAAATTGTCCAGAATTGTCCGCGATTGTCCAGTTTGGTTTCTGTCTCAGCGGATTGCGAAAAACAGCCGTTTCCGTTTGTTTTTTGCCGCCCGTGGGTATATATCCCTGAAAGCGCCTTCTCACGATTCTGGGCCATCCAAGGGCCGTTTACGGGCATTTCGCGTTTTTTCCAAGCCCGTTTTTCCGCCCCGCCGGAGACGGTATTTGGACCTTTCAGACGGGAAACATGCCAAGGGCAAAAGAAGCTTGGCAGATGCAATCCGCAATGCGAAAACCGTGAATAGAATGTTCAGGAATGCTCGCGGATGGCATGTGCTGCAATATGTTGTTCCTTAATACCATACTCCCCGAAACATATTTCCCCTGGGACCTCGGCACCTCATTTCTGAGGGGGCAGGGCAGGTTTCGGCTTTAAGGTGACCACGCCGATATTGCCGCGATAGGTCGGTTCAAAGAGGTGCTGGGTTGCACGTTTTGTCAGCAGACCATGCCAAGAAAAATGCAAATGCCCAGCCAAAACGGCGAAGACAGGGCTGGTTTCCGCACAGACCATTTCCAGAAATTCCTGCGTAGTGGCATTGGGCGAATAATAGCACTCCTTTCCCCAGGTCAGATTTCGTTTTTTGCCGTCACGTGCCATGCACTTTTCCTCTAGGCTGGAATCCGCAAGCGAATGGAAGGGAACGTGTGTAATCAGCAGGATGGGCTTGCCTTTGGCATAGAGTTGCTTGAAGCACTTGAGGCCAGCCTCGGGAAGGTTGCTGGTGGAAAGATTGAAGCTAGCGACCACGAGGTCCTCGGCTTCCAATACCTGAATTGGCGCATTGCCATCGATGCTGTTTTCCAGCGCATTGACTTCCTCTGGCTTGCGCTCGGCCAGCCACCATGGCGCGACATCATGGTCGGCGCGGGCATAAAGATAGGGCTTCTGCAGCTGCGCAAATCCATCCTTGAGAGCCTGGATATTGGCCAGGGAACCGAAATCGCAAATGTCTCCGCCGAAGAGAATTGCATCCGCACGGGAGCGATTCAGGCAAGGCACAAGCTCATGCCAGACTTGCAGAGAGGTCATCTTGCTTTGCGGATTGCGAAAGGCCTTCTCCCGTCGATCCATGACGGTCTCCAAATCGGTCGGGGCGACTTCACTTAGGTCGTGGGCAATGACATGCAAATCCGCAATCCACAAAAACACGTACTCCCGTTTCAGGTTCTCGACCTCAAGCGTGATGTTTTCGAAGGTCAAGCCGAGTCTTTGCGCATCCGCCTCGTCAAAGACAGAATTGCTCCGGGACAACGCAGGAACTGCTTCCTCTGCTGACAATGATCTCCATGACATAAAACAAGCGACCAGAACCATCAGGCAACCATACCGCAAAAACTGCTTCATAAGAGTCTCGGTTGATTTTTTTAACTAAATTGTTGATTATAAATAAGAAAATGCAAAATTCCATTCCCCGAGCCGTTTCGGCATGACAGCCACCTGGGGGACACAGCTTTCCCCTTAAAAGAGATCCAGCAGGACCTGGGCGAAGATTTGCAGGCCGTCGCGGTGCGGGTGGACACCGTAGGTGCCGAGGGCGAGCAGGGGAATGCCCTGCCGCCACAATCGGTCGTAGCGTGCCGAGACATCCGCCAGCGGAATGCCGTTGGCGGGAGCGAATTGACGCAGGAAGGAAAGATATTCGATCTGGTGGACGATGTTCTTCTGCGCGGCGGCCTCGAAACGCGCGGTGGAACCGCCGTAGGGTGGCACGATGATGATCCATTCGGCGCCGATGGCACGGAAATCACGGAGCATCCGGTAGTAGTTGCTTTGCGGACTGGTCAGCAGGGAGTAGGGCATCCATCGGTCGTTCGACCATTCCGAGACGATGAGGTCGGGGCGCACATCCAGTACGCGCTCCTGGTAGTTGTGGGGATGTCCCGGAGCGGGGTTCTTCGTGGAATCAAAGTAGTCGTTGCTGTTGTGGCCGCCCCAGGCCTCCGTGATGACGCGGATGTTGGCATTCGGGAAGCGTTTTCGCAGGCCTTCCGCGAATTGCGCCTGCCAGCGGGCGGTCTTCCAGCCAGGCATTTCGTAGGTGATGGCGGTGATGGAGTCTCCCCAGGCAAGGATGGTTAGTGGCTCGCCGTTCCGCAGTTTCTCCATGGTGCGGGGGAGGAGTTGTTCTGCCACCGGTTGCACTTTAAAAGGATAAGAGGTTTCGGAAATCGGATAGAGATTCCCTTCGGTGAGTTCGGTGGTGTCTGGCGAGAGATAGACATTGCCCAGACGGACCTCGCCCTCCTGGAGCGCGGGCAGGGCCGGCGTGATGCGTGATTCCATGCCCTGACGGTAGTGCAACTGGCCATCCAGCAATGTCACGGAGTCGATTCGCTGCCAGCGATAACGGTAATCGATCACCACGGGGCCCTGGATGGCACCGTCTTGGATTGCACCGATGTGAGAGAGCCTTGAATAACAACGGAAATCTTTATTTATTATATATTTAGTATTATTATTTGCAGAGGAGACCTGCAAGGAGTCCGCAATCAATCCACCGTAGCAGGAGACAAGTTGCTTCGGAAATGTCCCGCCATGGTTGTTTTCGTCGAGAACAGGCAACTCGGAATGGTATTCGCCTTTTGCTTCACGGATTTCCAGTGGTTGCACGGTAAAGTCAGCCGTCAGGCTGGAGCCATTGCGGAGCTTGGCGGTGACGCGTAGGGTGCTGCCGTCCAGCGCATTCATTGCCAGCGGATCGAGTAATTCCGGAATGGCGACGGCCTGGAGTTCCTCCGTTGTTGGCTCCGGCGGCTTCACCAGAATGTCTGAGGGCTTTCCCGCCTTGTCAATCAGCCGTTGAATTTCTTCCGGCGGAAGTTCCTGATGGCCTGACGGGATGGCCTGGCGTGGTGAATTTTCTGGCGCTGGCTTGGCAGTCGTATCCGCTTTAGCGGGAGTTACTTCTGTCGGAGCAAGAGCCATCGGCGGCTCGCCAAGGAATACCTGGAGGTCCTTGACCTGCACGGTTCCGCCTTTGGAATGGAAGAGAATCAGCGGTTCTTCCAGTTCGTCGGGGAATTGCATGGAACAAAAGGCGCTTTGCCACTGTGACGTGGCGGGGGAGGAAACCTTCGGTCCTTGTGGACCATCGCAGTAGATTTCGCTGGGGGCATAGCGCAGATTGGATTCCAGGACAGCACCTTCGGTATCGCTACTGTACTGGAATTGGACGGAGATGTTC
>JAFXSU010000297.1 GCA_017525435.1 Victivallales bacterium | reverse complement strand
TGGATTCGCGACTGGTGCTGGGAGAACGGCATGATCCTGCGCAACAACGGCAATATGCTCGTGATCGCGCCCGCGCTCGTGATGACCTACGAGGAGTTCGATCTGGTGATGGAGTTCCTGCACAAGGGCATCCAGGCCGCCATGAAGCACTTCAAGATTAAGTAAGACAATCATTCCCAGTTTCTTAGACGCAACACGCCCGGTTAACGGGCGTGTTTTTTGTCCTGAGTCCTGAGTCCTGACTGACGGGCTGGCCCCGAGTCCTGAGTCCCTTGAGTCCCGGGACTTGAGACTTGAGACTTGAGACTTGGGTCCCGAGTCCCGCAACTCTGAGATCCGCGATCCGCGATCCGAGTCCCATGAGGCCTTCCGAGACCCGTGATCCGAAACGAAGGGTCAATATTCCACCAGTATATAGTTGAAATGCGAGGTGCAGCGTACTTCGCCGCGATAGAGCACCAGGTCGTAGAAGGAACGGGACATGAGGTTGGTGGTAGTGTCCAAGCGGGTGCCCTTCTGCTGGAGTTCGGGTGAGAGTTGCGTTCCGTCGCTCCATCGCCAGGTATTTCCGTAAAAGCGCCGAGCACCCAGTCCGACGGGTTCGGGGAAGTCCGCGAGTTCCCGTGCGACCGCCTCGCGCAGAGCGTCGTCGGAAAGACTGACGGGCTTCGCGCCGACCAGTTCGCAGAAGGCCTCGTTGAAATAGGAGGTCAGGGGACTCCGTATCAGCGTGTAGCGGTGTCCGTCCACCGTGAATTGCCGAATGACATTGATGGCCGTGCCGTTTCGCAGGCGGTCACTGCGGTGTAGCCAGTCCTCGCGGGAGGCCCAGCGCAGGATCACCGAGGCGCACTTGCGGTTGGGCGGCATCGGGTGGGGCGTTTGGTGGTCGGCGCAAAGCGCGGTCAATTCGGGAGAGGGTGGTTCAGTTGGCAGTTCCGGCCAGGTGAGCGGTTCTCCGTCGGCGATCCGCCGCCACGCGCCGTCCTCCCAGCGTGCGCCGACGAAGGCCGCGAAGGCGAATTCGCGCGGAATCCGAAAATGCGCATACAGCTCTTGAAATTCCGCAAAGGTTTCTGGCGCGAGGATTTGCGCACCAAGCGACTTTGCCAGTTCGCTTAGCGACTCCTGTGTCTGGGTGACATGGTAGGTAGTCCAGGCCGCGTAGTAGCCGTCTGGTCGTTCGGCCTGAAGGATTTCGATGGGCGGCTTCGCGTATTCGGTTTCGAAGAACTCCTCTGTCGTGGGGGCCAGAACCGGACGGAAGGAGAGTTCCGGGACATTGTTGGTGTTGCGGAACATCAGGAATCGGAAATGGATGTCCGTGCGGGTGCGCAAGCCCGCATGGGCACCGCGTGTGCAGACATGCGTTTTCGGCGTAAAATCTTCATAGCCAATCACAAACTCCAGACAGTTGTCGTCCATTGCATAGATGCCGAGCGGGTTGGGGTGGAAACGCGGGTCATAGACGGAGAGGACTTCCTGCGCCATTGGCTCCTGAGGCGGTTCGACATTCGCCCATCCGCCCTGCGCGGCGAACTCCCACTCCGCCTCGGTCGGCGGACGGAACGCATAGCCTGGCGGGAGGTACTCGTGGATGCGCGCCCAGTCCGTGAGCGCATGGCAGTAGTTGAGCATGTCGTACCAGGTCACGCGGTCTGCGGGCAGGGATGGCAGGTCGTTGAGCGAAGTGATGTCATTGAGCAGGCCCTGGTACTGCGCGTTGGTCACCTCGCGGTCGAAGATCCAGTAGGGATAGTCGATGGATTCCACCCGTTGCGTGACGGCGGAGCGGAAGCGTCCCGGCGGCACGAAGACCAGCGACAGCAGCGGCGTGCTGTATGAAATGTTCTGGAAGGATTTCCCCAGCCGGGGGGCGTTACCCTGGGACAGTGTTTTCGCATTGCACTCGGCGTAGGCTTGGAGTTCGGCCCGTTTGTCTGCCGAGAGGTATTCCGCCAGCGGAGAGGCCAAGTAGCCGAAGAGTTCGCCCGTGTGGTAGAAGTCCAGTGGTACCTTGGAGACCTCGCCGCTGCCATCAAGTGCCGCCGAGGGAAGATGCAGCATCGCAAAGAGTTCCAATAACCTGTGCAAATTGGTCAAGATGGTCTGGGCAGTCTTGAAATCCTGCCGGGAAAGATGCGCCTGGAGCTGTGCGTATTTGTCGTGGATTGTCTGGCTGTCCTCTTCGCTCAATTGCAAGTCCAATGAGGGGATCTTCCGGGAGATTGTGTCGGAGGTCTCAAGTGCTTGAATTCGTCGGGCTTCATGGATTGCGCGAATACGCCGGTAGTCGCGTATTGAATATATACATAATATGCTTATAATAAGTAATATAAATATAATTAAAATGCAGGCGGCGATGCGCCAGAGGCGCGAGAGTTCCAGGCGTGTGCGCAATCGTTGCCAGAGGCTTGGCGCGGCGGTTGTCTCCTGTGGAAGGAGTCTTCGGCATTCCGCGCAACTGGCCGGCCGCGCGGTCGCATCCTTGTTGCAGATTTGACTGAGGGGCAGGACGATGCGGCAGAGCACTGCGGTGTCCATCCAGGGCGGGTAGTGGGGATGGCGCTCCGGCGGCTCGCCAGTTGCGCAGCAGTAGAGGATCTTGCCCATCGCGTAGAGGTCGCCGGCGGGGCTCTTGGACTGCTGGCCGAAGAAGAATTCCGGCGGGGTGAAGCCAGGCGTTCCGACGACCGAGAGGGTCCGGGAGTAGTCGCCCAGGAGGTCCGGGTCGCCAATCTTGAGTTCGCCCTTGATGTAGAGGAGATTCGCGGGCTTCAGGTCGCGGTGGACCAGGCCGTTCTCGTGGAGCTTCTCCACGCCGTCCAGCAGCCGGTGGTAGATGGCCAGCGACTCCTCCAGAGTAAAGTGCCCGTGCTTCTCCAGGCGGGCGGCGAGGGTGTCCGCGCGGTAGGGCTCGCCTGGGGGAGCCGCATTGTCGGCCAGTTCCATCAAATAGTACAGCTGTCCGCCCTCCACGCCGAAATGGAAGATGTGGACGAAGGCGGCGGCGTTTTCATGCAGGGCGACATAGCGTTTCAGCGCCTCGAGCACCTTTTCGGTCGTCGCCCCGCCATGGAATACCTTCAGCGCCAGGCGTTGTCCGAGTGCATCCTCCGCTTCATAGACGCTTCCGTAGGCGCCTGTGCCGCAGATACCCACCACGCGGCAGCCCGCGAATGTGCCGCCGGGTTTCAGCATCCGGCCTCGTTGCGCAGCGATGCCAGAATCTCCTGGAGGCGCGCGGTGTTGCGGGACTTTGCCAGATAGACCTGGTTGACGGTCATCTTCATGATTTCGGCGACTTCCTTCACGGGGCGCTTCTGGAGTGCGTAGAGGTCGAAGGCGGTGAACTGCCGTTCATCCAGCTCCTCGCGCAGCTGCTCCAGCGCGGCCTGGCGGAGCAGTTTCTCGAATTCGACCTGAATGCCCTTGTCCTCGATCTGCCCGGCCTCGTTCTCCTCCAGCTCCTCCAGACCTGTCCGGCCTGGAGTGCGTTGGCGTAGGATGGCCAGGATGCAGTGGCGGATCACGCCCTGGAGGTAGGCTCGGAAGCGTGCGATGGTGGGGTCGTATTTCCCTGTGACATCCGTCGTGGTAACCTGACGGAAGACCTCCTGTCGCAGGTCCTGAAGTTCCTCATGCGTAAGCTTGTAGAGGTGTCCGCAGAAGAAAATCAGCGGTGTGTAGAAGGCCTGGAATTCCTCCCAGGAGTGCTCGTCGTGCTCGTGCATGCCGCGGAGCATGGAAATTCGTGTCGTGTAGGCCATGGGAAGTGCGAAGGGGTGGATGATGAATATGAATGTCTTGGAATCATCTGACGGGCGTTAGCCCCAGCAGGGTGTGGAAGGGGACAAGCGCGTCGAAATAGCCATCTGCGGCGACGATTGGAGCGAGATGCCCGGCATAGACCAGCGCAGTTCGGGCGGAGACTCCTGGAGGACGCGCGATGGCGCGGAGTTTCGTGTCTACTTCGGCAATGACCTCGCGTCCGATTTCCCTGCGGCGTTTGATTTCGATGATGCAGATGGTGCGGCGGGTCTGGATGAGAAGGTCAATCTGGCAGCCTGGGCGACCCGGCTTTCCTTTGGTCGGGCGGCGAAAATAGGGTGCGGCGGCGGTGATCAGCGCACCGTCCAGATTCAGCGCCCCAAGCAGTTCGCGGAAATTGTTCACCACCAGATTTTCAAATGCGAGGCCAAATACGGCGTCGATGCCCTCCAGGGTGTCCAGCGAGGCAAAATCAAAGGCACCTTCGTCGATGATCACCTTCAGCGGTTCGATATACTTTAAATAGAAGCGTGTATAGTTGTCGCACAGTCGATAGCGGATTTCGCGTGGCATTTTTCCGGTTTCGGGATTCGGGCAGGCGTCGGCGGCCACCAGCCCTGCCTCCTTCAGAAGGGCGAGGGTGTTGGAAACTCGGCCGCCCTTTTCCAATTTTAGCTCCTGCGTGATTTCCGCCGCAGTCTTCGTACCGCTGGTCAGGTTTCGCAAGACTGTCGCTGCGAAATTCTGCCCCTTGGCAATGACGTCGCGAAACATCTCGTCGAAGTCCACGCGGAGAACGCTGTTGGGTCGGAAACACAGGCGCCGGAGGTTTTCCGCCGCAGACAGCGACGGGTCGATTTCCTCAAGATAGCGGGGAATGCCGCCAGTCACTGACAGCACATCGATGATTTCACGCGGAGCAATTCGGGATGCTGCCTGCCCCCAGAATTTTACACAGTCCCGCAACGGCAACTCCTTGACCACCAAGTCCAATGAACGTCGGCCCATGAACGCGCCGTTGCCAATGAGGTTGTCCTTGAGCCAGCTTGATACGCTGCCGCAAAGCACCAGAATCAGGCGGTCATGTTTCCGGAAGAGGTTGTCCCAGGCAATTTTCAGGTCATCGGCGAAGCATTTGTCATAATGCGCCAGCCAAGAGACCTCGTCCAGCAGCACGACGGTAGGTTCGTCGTCAATTTGCGAGTTGAGCCTCCGGAAGGCGTCGGACCAGCAGGAGGGCGGCGTGGTTTCCGCTGCCGTCTGGTCGGCCAGCTGACGGGCGAAGGTTGCCAGCTCGTCTTGGTTCGCCAGTCCAGGCTGGGGCCGCCGACCCTCGATTTTGACAAAGCGACACTGCGAACGGGTGGCAAATACCTCGATGAGAGTGCTCTTGCCGATGCGTCGGCGCCCCCGGCAGGTGACCAGCGAGGCGGTGCGCTTGCGAAGCAGGGCATTCAACTGCTCGAAGAGTTCTTCTCGACCGAAAAACATAGTGGAAGCTCTTTGGGGGATTTAATGACAGGACATGGAATATAATATAGCATGAAAATTTCCCCTATTCTTGGAAAATGGCATTTAGGGGAAAGAAATTTTCCGCCATAAAAATTTCCCCTATTCTTGGAAAATGGCATTTAGGGGAAATCTTTTCAGAAGAATGGGTCCTGGCCGAGACTTGGCAAGCTGTACGAGTTGCCATAGGAAAATTCACATTTTCCGATGGAATAATGATGCGTTGAATCACATTTTTTAATGGAATAATGCTGTGTTGAATCACGTTTTCTAATGGAAACCTGGGCACCCTCAGGTCTGGCGTCTAATGTCTGGCGGGACTTGGGCCTTGGGACTTGGGACTTGACGTCCGACGTCCGACATCTGACATCCGGCGAGGCCTGGGACCTGATGTCTGGTTGGTTTTTTAATAATCTGATATAGAACAGATTCTGTGATTTCAATGATTGGCCGCTCGGCGTTTTTCGCTCGTTACTAAAACGCAGCAACTTGCGGAAAAGTTCTTACCATTCCGCAAGTGAGTGCGTTTTGGTACTGGCAGTTTGGAGTTTTTGTGTTATAGTATCCTTCATGACCACAGAACGCATCTACGACCAAATCATTCGTGCGCATCTTGCAAAGTACCGCCAGATGGTGTTCCTTTCCGGTCCTCGACAAGTGGGGAAGACGACGCTTGCCAAAGAGTTCTCCAGTTGCTATCTGGACTGGGACAATGTCGATGCGCGGGCATTAATCCTGAAAGGACCATCTGCGGCGGCGGGTGTCGCAGGTTTGGAGCGGTTGTCTTCCAAGCCTTTGACAGTGGCCTTTGACGAAATTCACAAGTACCGCAAGTGGAAGGATTTCCTAAAAGGCTTCTTCGATACCTACGAGAATGACTTACGCGTGATCGCGACGGGATCGGCGAAGATGGACATCTATTCCCGTGGCGGGGACAGCCTGATGGGGCGGTATTTCCCCTATCGGATTCACCCGTTTTCGGTGGCGGAACTGGTAAATGCCGAACTTCCCACGGAGAGCCAGGTGATTCACAGTCCGCGTCCAATCAATGATGAGGACTGGACGGCACTCCTAATGCATGGTGGTTTTCCCGAACCCTTCCTGCGCCGGGAGGCTGCCTTCACACGTCGCTGGCGCTCATTGCGTGCTGCGCAGCTGCTCAAGAAAGATGTCTCTGATCTCTACCATACCACCGAACTGGCGCAACTGGAGGTCTTTGCACGGTTGTTGGCACTGCGGAGCGGCGAGCAGCTGGTTGCGGCATCGCTGGCGGGCGAAGTGCGGGTCAGCGAGA
>JAFXSU010000296.1 GCA_017525435.1 Victivallales bacterium | reverse complement strand
TCTCTTACACCTGCGACGTCTATTTCGGAAAAATCCGATGCGAGAGGAACTTCTTTCTCTATGCGGCCTATGTAGCCTTCTTCCCGCAGCTGGTCGCCGGACCAATCGAACGGGCTTCCACGCTTCTCCCCCAGCTCCGCCACCGAATGCCGCTTTCCGGCGAAGACCTCGCCGCCGGTTTTTCGGTCTTCTTCACGGGGCTGTTCAAAAAGGCGGTCCTTGCCGACCTGCTTGCACTGTATGTGGATCGCATCTACGAGGATCCTACCGCCGCCGCAGGGGCGTCGCTGCTGACCGCCGCCATCGCATACTCATGGCAGATCTACTTCGACTTCGCCGGCTACAGCGACATGGCGCGCGGGGTCGCCCGCATGATGGGCTTCCGCACCATCCTGAATTTCGACAACCCATACGTCTCCGTCGATGTGCGGGACTTCTGGCGGAGATGGCACATCAGCCTTTCGACGTGGTTCCGAGACTATGTCTATATCCCGCTGGGCGGCAGTCGAGTAGTCAAAATCCGGGTATGGTTCAATCTGATGGTGACCATGCTGGTCTCCGGGCTTTGGCACGGTGCGGCATGGACCTTCATCGCCTGGGGTGCCCTGAACGGGCTCGGCAGCATCGTCTCGGCCGTGTTCGACCGGAAAAACTGGTACCTGCGAATCCCAAAGTTGCTCAAGCAGATCGTGGTCTTCGTCTTCATCACCATCACCTGGATCTTCTTCCGCGCACCGAGTTTCGCCGATGCCTTCGCGGTGCTCAAAGGAATCGCCACCTGGAGCGAGGGCGACGAGCCATTCGTCCTCCCGCTCATCCCGCTTGTCCTGGTCGCAGTGGTCTGGCTCTACCAGCTTGTCTGGGCGTCGCGTTTGCGCCCGCTGCTGGAATGCCGTGCAGTCCGGATTGCCGCCTTTGCGGCAATGGCGGCGCTCTTCCTCTTCCTGGGGACCGGCGCGAACACGCAGTTCATCTACCAGCAGTTCTGAGCGGGAGGCGATGACCATGGGCAAACTCAAGAAAATCCCGACGACCTCGAACGGCACGGTGCTGTCACGGTGGGAACTCATCCTTACGCTTCTGCCTGTCGTAGTGCTCATCTGCCTGATCCTGCCAGCCTTGTACTGGCATTGGGTGGACATCCGGATTGCAAAAAATTTCCGACTCTCCTACACCAGCCGAGACGACTATGAGCTGTATTCCCGCATCGTGGGTAAGCTCTGCGCCGACCACGACGCACTTTTCCTCGGCGACTCGGTGGTCTGGGGGATGTACGTCTCCAACGACCATACGCTGCCGGCGTTCATCAATCAGGAGCTGGGTCAGGATGCAGTCGCGAACATCGCGATCGACGGTCTTCATCCGGTGGCCATGGAGACGCTGATGCGGCACTATGGACGCTCGATTCGAGGCAAGAGGGTGTACCTCTACTGGAATCCCTTGTGGATGAACACCCCGCTCTACGACCTCTCCGGCGAAGGTGACTTCTCCATCAACCATCCGCGGCTTCTTCCGCAATTCCAGTGGTCCATCCGAAGCTACCAGGCGGAGTTTCAGGATCGCTGCAAGGCGGTCTTGGAACGGCAGGTGCCATTCTACGGCTGGCTCCACCATCTGCGGGTGGCGTGTTTCAACAACAAGGATTTCAAAAAGCATCTCGCCAGCCATCCGGAAGAAAATCCCCTCGCCCGGCTCCACCGCGAATTCGATCCCGTGGAAACCGACCACTTCGACAGCCGGTTCAACTGGGAGAGCAACGGCATCTCGACACAGGACTGGCCATGGGTAGAACCTGCGTCCTCGCGCCAATGGCAAGCCTTCCTCGCCACCGCGAAGCTGCTCAAGGCGCACGGCAACGAGGTCGTTGCCGTGCTCGGCACCATCAACCCGCACCTCCTGACGGCTTCCAGCCTTGAACGGTACAACGCCTTGCGCAAAGACATTGCGTCGGAACTTCAGCAGCTGGGCTATCGCTTTGTCCTGCTTCCGGAACTGCCGTCGGAGGAATATGCCGACGCAAGCCATCCGTTGGCGGACGGCTATCGGCGCCTCGCGGAAGTCTTGGTCTCGGAGTTCCAGACGGACACCACATCGCACTAATGCATCTTGCAGAGAACGAGGTATTTCTTGATTTAACTTATTCATCAGGCACGAAACAACCATGAAATCTTGGAGCATTTTCACCGTTTTGATGGCGGCCTGCGTTTTGATGGCCGAAGAACTTCGGCTTACCAACAACCTGGTCGAGTTGCGAGTTGACAATGGCCGAGTGGAACTCTACGCACCAGACGCCCCATCGCCGGCCGCCGTTTTCACTCCCGCCTTTGCCTCTGGCGAAGTCAAGGCATTTGTGGTTGACCGCCGCGACCGGGCACGCAAAATCGTGCGACTGAGCACCCCGGACGCATCGCTGGCAATCGAACTGCCCGACAAAAAGCCATACATCCGTCTGGCCTTGAACCGCAATGCCTCACCAGTCAAAGTGACCATGCCGTCGGGAGTCGAGGCGGTGGTCCTTCCCGACAACTTTGGCGAGGACGCACTGCTCCTCCCAGGTGCCGCCAGGTGTCTTCCAGCCTTTCTGCCAGGCTATCTGATGATGCTCAAAGACGGCTCCGCGCTGACCTGTCTGCCCATCAATGCGCATGACGACGCAATCCTGTCGCAGGATCTCAACACCCTGACCGTTTCGCAGAAAAACACCGAAGACTACATTTTCGTGCTCAACGCAGGCCCCGACGCCTGGCACAAGACCACTATTCCCGACCTGGGCACGCAACAGACCGTCGCCGACTGGAAGGTGCCCTTCCCTGCGCTTTGGCAGGTCTCCTTCGCCGTCAATCCGGGCTTTGTGCCGCTGGGCGACGGTCTGCGCTGCAACTGGAATATCGCCTCCCTGGACGAACAGGGGAAACTGACCCACGTCGCGCCACGCTTCATTGTCACCCAGCCGCAGAACTGCTACGGCTGGCTCGGCGGTTTCGAGGGGAATTGCCGCTATCCGGCGGTTCTCCACACGGACGGGGTCCTTGAGATTACCAACCCGCGCTTCCGAGACGGCTCCGCACAACGCTATGACCAGAGCCAACCGCTCTACATCTACGCTTTCTACTCAACCGCATACGAGCAGCAGGTCCCGGCCAATTACATGGAACCCGCCATGCGGAACCTACGGCCCTTCGGCTCCACGAGCTTCGCGACTTCGCCGGCGACCTGCGATGTCACCGCGGATTTCGAGAAGATCTTCCGCCGCGAACAGGGTGCCGAAAAGCGCGAGGAGATTATCCAGATGCTCGCCGCAATGCAATGCTTCGTCGAGGGGATTCGCGCACGTCTGGAGAACGGTCGTGCCTGGGCCATGGATATGAATGTCTTCGTAGCCGAGACCATCCACAACAATCCTTCGCTTGCAGAAGCGGGCAGACAACTTGACACCATGCTGGGCAATTTCGAGCTGCGTTACCAAGCCACCCTCCCGCGCATCCAGAGCACGGAAAAGGTCCAAGAACTTTCCGCCCAAGTGATTGCGCTCACCGAATCAAAACAGGACCCCGAGGAGATCGAGGAGCAGGCTAAGAAACTCGGCTCGGCAATCCGTACCATCGGCGGCGGGCAGGACAACCTGGTCGCGGAAATGCACCACTTCGCCAAATGCATCCGACAGCATGCGATATATCATTACACGCTTGCGCAGACCTCCGCTGAGCACAAGTTCTGGAGCGAGGTTTACCGTCGCACAGAGGAAGTGCTCCAGGCGAACTTCGGACACGACGGCAAATAAAGGTACAAGGCAGGGGTACAAGGGCGGCCGCTCCCGTAGGATTTGTAGGGCAATACTCCCTGCGAGGTAAGTTTTGCGAGGCAATCCAAGTCAAGCATATTGTTTCCATTTATATTGTACCAGATGTCCACCTATTCCTTCCAGCCAATCTGCCCCGCCTGGGTAATTGCAATGTGGGTCCTCGTATGCCTGGGACTCATTCTGCACGCCTGGCGACGCCAGCGGGACGAAGTGCCCGCCCGCATCCGCAGCGGGCTATTTGCGTTGCGTCTTGGTTCCTTGGCGCTTCTGACCGCATTGCTATTGCGCCCCTGGCGAGAGACCACTACCCCGCAACCCGACGCCAGCCGAGTGGTCATCCTCGCAGACTCCTCCGCATCGATGTTCGACCACGCGGACGCCCAAAATGAGACCGGCGACTCACTACGAAGGTGGGACGCCGCTGTCGCCGTGCTTCCGGAACACTTCCCCTGGACCGCCGAACGACTGCGCTTCGCAGACCAAGGGCTGCTGCCTTGGACCGCCGAAGCCACAGCACTACCCGGCGAGACTGCCCTTGGCAAGGCACTCGACGAGGCACTGGAAAGCCGACGGCGACCCGGTGCCCTGCCGTTGGCTGCCGTCGTACTCCTCACCGATGGATGCGAGACCGACCCCGACAGTTCGCTCATCGAAGCCGCTCGACATGCACGAGCCCTCAAAATTCCAGTCTCCACTCTGGCGGTGGGTTCTCCCGAAGTCCCGCCGAATGCCGCCGTTGCGTTCACCACGCATCGGCTCTCCGTGCCGAAAGGCGAACCGATTGCTCTCACTGCGCAGGCGACCAGTGATTTCCCAAAGCCGTTTGACGCCACCTTGACAATTCGTGACAATTTTGGACAACATAGCTTCTCCCAGCAAATTCAGTTGTCCCCCAATGCAACGGCTTCGCTCACCTTCAACCTACCACCGATTGACCTTGCCGGCGACTATGCCTTCACTATCCGCATCAATGGTCAAGGCGCGGATGGCCGCCCCGCCGATGATGTGGACACCCTCATCGTGCATATTGAGGAGCCGCCCCGCCGAAAACTGTTGTATCTGGCGGCAAATCCGGGTTGGGAATGGCGTTTTCTCCGCACTGTCGCCGAACACGCCAATGACTTGGAAATCAGTGCAATCCTCCGCATTGGGCGTAGTGATGGCGACCACGCGACATTGCCTGCGGACTTCCGCCCCAATCGACTATTTCATCGCTTCAATCTCCCTGGAAATAGCGCAGAGGACTCCGGTTTTCCTTCCAAGCCAATCGAATATGCGGACTTTGATGCAGTTGTCCTGGAATGCGCCGCCGCCGCGCTGTTCACCCCCGAACAACAAGCCGCATTGCTTGCGTTTGTGGAACGCCACGGAGGTGGACTGCTCTTGACCGGCAATCCGGCAGCCCTTCCTGCGGAATTACTGAAACTTCTTCCTGTCAAAGATTTCGAGGAAAAGATTTTCCCCGTTCAAAGTGCTCTTTTGGTAAACCGCGAATTCATCTTCGACGGTGAATCCATAACTCGCCTGGGCACTGGGAAAATCGCCCTGCCCGCCCGAACCCGCTGCCTGATCGCCCACACGCCGAAGCCCGCCGCCCGTGTCGCACTTTGCGATGACCACGGCAACGCAATGCTTGTCGCCCAAGGCAACTACGGCGCGGGTCGCGTCGCCTGGCTGGGCCTTGAAGAGAGCTGGCGATGGTGTCTGGCCACGCAGGAGACTGACGGCATAGCCGTCCATCGCGAATTCTGGGAGACGCTCCTTTCCTGGCTCGGACACAACCGGCAGCCGACCTTGCGGCCGGAACTCCCCGCCGGAGAACTCGCCACTGGCGTCCCCGCCACGCTGGGTGCCTGGGTGACCGGACCGGATTTCCTTCCTGCGCCCGCCGCCCAAGTGCAAGCTCGTCTCCAACTTCCCACGCAGGAATCCCGCCTGCTTACATTGTCGCCTGCGCCAGATGAACTTGGACTCTATCAGGCAGAGTTTACTCCTGTCGTGCCAGGGGCATATACCATTGAATATACTGCGTTGACCACACCAGAAGCCATAGCTGTCACGGCGCAGGCGATGTTCTTGGCGCAAGACTTCAGTCGCGAAGCACAGGAAAGTTCGGCGCAACCGGAGTTGCTTGCCGACATTGCCCGAATGACTGGCGGAACGGCCTTGCACCCGCCAGTGAATTGGGCGCACCTTCCCCTCTCAGAGCAAATCCCCCAACATATTTCACGAACCCACTTTTTGGAGAATATCTGGACTCTCCTGACTCTCACCCTGCTCTGGAGCTTGGAATGGTGGCTCCGCCGACGCCACGGCCTCAAATAAAGGGTACAGGGTAAAAGGTACAAGGCATGGGGTTCGGGGGCGGCAGCCCCCGTAGGATTTGTAGGGCAATATTCCTTATTCCTTGGTCTGCTCCACGGCCGGTGCCTTATGACCGTTTTTCTCCTGGACAACCGGCTGGCTGTCGTCGGAACCGATTCCAGAATAGCGGATTAGCCGTTTCCCGTCGTAGAAGGTGATATAGAGCATCAAGCCAATCAACATCACTGCGAAGGCGTTGTAGATGTAGCTGAAAGCCTTGGCAGGCATTCGGCGACGGGTAATGGCCTCGATAATGGCAAAGAGAATATGGCCGCCATCCAGGACAGGCAACGGCAGTAGGTTCATCACTGCAAGCGAGAAAGTAATGAGGATGATGAATGCGAAACCGCCACGGTAGCCTTCATCCCGCAATTTGAACCAGAGCATCTGAAGGATGCCCAACGGACCTGACATGTGCTTCACGCCAATCTGCGCCTTTGGCACCGAGCGGGGCTTGCCTGTGACTGCGCTGGATACGCGTGAGGTCAGCGGTGCAAAGAGCAACCCCAATGTGCGGGCGGTGCTATGCATGATGCGGGTGAACTGCGTCCAGGGATTGACATGAGTCACGACCTTGGAAAGAGCATCGGAAAGCACCACGCCGACCATGTAGGTCGGGGGATCCATCGCATTGTTCAACTGTGGCGTGACCACCACCGAGGACTCCTTGCCATTTCGCGAATAAAAGACGCGAACCGGATTGCCACCGCATTGCCGAACCGCCTGCTGGAAGCCACGCATATCCACCACGGTGTTCATCTGCCCAGTGGACTGCCCGTCGGAAGTAAGTTGTTCAACTGCGAGGAATTGGTCGCCATAGCGCAAGCCTGCCTGTGCGGCAGGAGAATCCGCCATCACTTCGCTGGCCAGCACATGGAATGAGATTCCCAATGCCTTGGGGGTAATCGCCTCGTCTGCCGGAACCTCGATATTCAGCAGGAGGGCATGTCCATTCCGCGAGATTTCCACAGGCACCGTCTGGCCGACATATTCCGGCAGAAGCGCAGTGAGTTGACGTGCCCCCACGACATTTCTGCCGCCCCACGCCAGCAACATGTCGTTCTCCTCCAAACCTGCCTGTGCGGCAGGGGAATCCGGCGTTATCTCGCCGACCTGGAGCGGGTTAAGCGTCGCAAAGAATGGAAAGCCAAGCCCTTCCATGCCAGCGTTTGGCACGGGAGAATAGGTGATATCCTGCCGCTGACCATTGCGCACGACGGTCAAGGTGATGTTCTCGGCATTGCTATAGACGTATTCCTGCTGGAACTCGGAGACTCCGCCAGTGAAGGGCTTCCCATTGACCGCCACGATGCGGTCGCCCGCACGCAAGCCCGCATCGAACTCCGGATTGCGACGAGGCGTCATCTCAATTTCACGCTCCTGACCGTCTGGATCCACCACGGTGAGTTTTACCGTATCTTCCACTGATGCTTCAGGATATAATGCATTCCAAGCATAGCAGAGATCGCCCCACCGCTCAACCGTCTCGCCAAGATACTCCGGCACGGGAGCGTCATTTACTGCCACGATGCGGTCGCCTTGCTGAAGGGGCTCGACATATTCCGGCAGATAGGCGGGGACCTCCGACACCACCACGGAGTCCGCCGTGGCGGGTTCCCAGAGACCCACGCCCCACATGATGGTCGCCAGCACAAATCCAAAGAGGATGTTGAAGAGAGGACCGGCGAAGGCGGTAAGCATCCGCGCCTTCGGCGATGCATGCGGCAAAGGCCTTTCATCGCTGGTCATCGGCGCATCCGTGGGATCCAGCTGCGGCAACGAAACAAAGCCGCCAAAGGGCAGCCAGCCAATCTGGTAATCCACGCCCTTGTATTTGAATCCCCAGAGCTTCGGACCCATGCCAATCGAAAATTTCTCCACATGAAGCCCTTGCCACAACGCCACAATCATGTGCCCAAATTCGTGGATGCCTACGCAAAATCCAAAGAAAAAGACAATGAAAATGACCTTCAGGATTGAAGAAAAGAACTCTAACATTTTAATAATAAAGATGTTATTATGTTATTTGAAACCGCGCACGCAAAGTCGCTTTTCAAATTTGCATGAAACGCAATTTCCAGATGTTCAGGAGGGCCTCAACAAAAATCCGTCGGCTCATCTTGGACTTTCCGCGTTTGCGGTCCACGAAGAGGATTGGGATTTCCTTGATACGCAGCCCCTTGCGGAAGGCGCGGTATTTCATTTCCACTTGGAACGAATATCCCCGCGAGATGATCTTGGCCAATCCGATTGCTTTCAGGGCATCCTTGCTCCAGAGATTGAATCCGCCGGTGAGATCGCGGACGGGGCATCCAAGAATCGTGCGCGAGTACATAGACCCGCCTTTTGAGATGAAGTTTCGCAGGAACCCCCATCCCTCCACCGCGCCGCCGGGGATGTTCCGCGAGCCGATGACCACATCGTAGTCCGCCGCCGCCCGCAGAAGTTCCGGGACGTATTTGGGATCGTGGGAATAGTCCGCGTCCATCTCAAGAAAATGGTCGAACCCGCGCGCCATCCCCCACGCGAACCCCGCCAGGTACGCCGAAGCCAGACCGCTTTTGCGGGCGCGAGTCATCACCGAGACCTTGCGGGGGAACTGCGATGAAAGGCGATGAGCGACCCCCGCCGTGCCATCCGGCGAACCGTCATCCACCACCAGCACGCTGACTTCCGGAGCCGCGGCAAACAACGCCGGCAGCAGCACCGGCAGATTCTCGGCCTCGTTATAAGTGGGAATGATGACCAGCGGTTTCATGCGAAACGACAATGTGGTTACGGCGGAGAAACCCACGAAAATTGGGAAACGCCTCTAATATATCCTTTATTTGAAATCAAATCGCTTGCGAGAGTGCAGTTTTGCGGCAAGGATTGCAAGGGGAGTGCCGTTGTTTTCGTCCACAGCGGTTATATTATGCAAATTACTTTTTTACAAGAAATTTTTGTCATTTTTGGAAGGTCTTTATGATCATCACCGAGTTACTGGAACGCAATGCATGGCTCTACGGCACCGAAACTGCGCTGGTGGAGCTGAATCCCTCCGAGGAGCGCGACCAGGCAAAGACCTGGCGTGACTTCAGCCTCATCGAGGCGGCCAAGCCCGGCGTGCCTTACCGACGGGCTATGACTTGGAGACAATTCGACCAGGACGCCAACCGCATCGCCAATCTCCTTCTGAGCCGCGGACTTCAAAAGGGCTCGAAGGTCGCCATCCTGATGATGAACTGCCTAGAGTGGCTGCCCATCTACTTCGGCGTCCTCAAGGCCGGATGCCTGGCGGTGCCAATGAATTTCCGCTACTCCTCTGACGAAATCGTCTATTGCCTGGACCTCGCGGATGCGGAGGTGTTGGTTTTCGGACCGGAGTTCATCTCTCGGCTGGACCAGGTGCAGAACGACCTGGCCAAACTCAAGTACCTCTTCTTCGTGGGACGCAGCAAGGCAACGCCCGCCTACGCCGAAAGCCTCTCGTCGTTGATGAATTACTTCTCGACCGAGAAGCCGCCCGTCCCGCTGACCGAGGAGGACCACGCGGCAATCTACTTCTCCAGCGGCACCACCGGCTTCCCCAAGGCAATCCTGCACAACCACTTGTCGTTGCTTTCCTCGTGCGAGACCGAACAGGCACACCACGGCCAGACGCGCGAGGACGTCTTTCTGTGCATCCCTCCGCTCTACCACACCGGCGCGAAGATGCACTGGTTCGGCAGCCTCCTCTCCGGCAGCCGCGCCGTGCTTCTGCGAGGCGTGAAGCCCGAATGGATCCTCCGCGCGGTGACGGAGGAGAAATGCACCATCGTCTGGCTGCTGGTCCCCTGGGCGCAGGACATCCTTGACGCCATCGACTCCGGACGCATCAAGCTGGAGGATCACCTTCGCGACCAGTGGCGACTCAGGCATATCGGCGCCCAGCCCGTCCCCCCCAGCCTGATTCTGCGCTGGAAGAAGTACTTCCCGAACCATCAGTATGACACCAACTACGGCCTGAGCGAATCCATCGGCCCCGGCTGCGTGCATCTCGGCGTGGAAAACATCCACAAGGTCGGAGCCATCGGCATCCCAGGCTACAAATGGGAGGCCAAGATCGTGGGCGAAAAGCTCCAGCCGGTCCCGCAGGGCGAGGTCGGCGAACTGGCAGTCAAGGGCCGCGGTGTAATGCTGGAATACTACAAGAACCCCGAAGCCACCGCCGAAGTCCTCAAGGACGGATGGCTCCTCACCGGCGACATGGCGCGGCAGGACGAAGATGGATTCATCTATCTGGTTGACCGCAAGAAGGATGTCATCATCACCGGCGGAGAGAACCTCTACCCCGTCCAAATCGAGGACTTCCTTCGCAAGAATGACAAGATCAAGGACGTGGCGGTCATCGGACTCGCCGACCCCCGCCTTGGCGAAATCGCCGCCGCCATCATCGAAATCAAGGACGGCATGACCTGCACCGAGCAGGAAATCCAGGCCTTCTGCGAGGAGCTTCCCCGCTACAAGCGTCCCCGAAAGATCATCTTCGACCACGTGCCACGCAATCCCACCGGCAAGATCGAGAAACCTGTCCTCCGTGAGAAATACAACGGCCAGAAGGCACTTGTCGAGGCCGAAACCACACGGTAATTCGTAATTCGTAATTCGTAATTCGTAATTCGTAATTCGTAATTCGTAATTGCGGGGCAGATTTTTAGACACTTAGGACTCAGGTCTCAGGTCTCAGATCTCAGGACTCAGGACTCAGGTCTTTCACCTTTCACCTCATAACCTTTAACCTCTCATCTTTAACCTTAGTTTATGTCCAAGAAACTTCTACTTGGAAACGACGCGGTGGCGCGCGGTCTCTGGGAGGCCGGCTGCAGCGTGGTTTCCAGCTATCCCGGCACCCCGAGCACCGAAGTCACGGAGTCGGCGGCCAAGTATCCTGAGATCTACGCGGAGTGGGCACCCAACGAGAAGGTCGCCATGGAGACCGCGTTCGGTGCGGCGCTGGCAGGCCGTCGCAGCTACTGCGGAATGAAGCATGTCGGACTGAATGTCGCCGCCGACCCGCTCTTCACCATCTCCTATACAGGTATCAACGCCGGCATGGTGATCGTGGTGGCGGACGATGCAGGAATGCACAGCTCCCAGAACGAGCAGGACTCCCGCCACTACGCGGAGTCCGCGAAGGTCCCGATGCTGGAGCCCAGCGACTCCGCCGAGGCGCTCGCCTTCGCCAAACTCGCCTACGAGCTCTCCGAGCAGTTCGACACGCCGGTTCTGCTGAAGATGTGCACCCGCGTGGCGCACTCCCAGAGCGTGGTGGAACTCTCGGAGCGCGTCCTGCCGGAGCAGATTCCCTACGAGAAGAAGCCCCAGAAATACATCATGGCTCCTGCGAACGCAAAACGGCGCCACCCCGTCGTCGAGGAGCGCACGCAAAAACTCATCCAGTGGGCGGAGACCGCCGAAATCAACCGCTGGGAAAAGGGCACGGATGACCAGCTGGGCATCGTGACCTCCAGCACCTCCTACCAGTATGTCAAGGAAGTCTTCGGCGACAGCGCCAGCGTCCTCAAGCTTGGCATGGCATGGCCGCTTCCGGAGAAGAAGATCCGTGATTTCGCCGCCTCCGTGAAACGCCTGGTCGTCGTCGAGGAACTCGACCCCTTCTATGAAAACTACATCAAGTCGTTGGGGCTGAAGGTCGAAGGCAAGAACCTCTTCCCGATGATTGACGAATTCAGCCAGAACCTCGTGCGCACGAAACTTGGCATGACGGCTCCGACCGGCAAGGCACTTTCCGAGCCAATTCCCGGCCGTCCGCCCGTGATGTGCGCGGGCTGCCCGCACCGCGGACTCTTCTTTGTGCTTTCCAAGCTGAAGCTTACCGTGCTGGGCGACATCGGATGCTACACCCTCGGCGCAGTGCCGCCGCTGGGCGCGGTGGACACCACCATCTGCATGGGAGCCTCCATCTCCGGGCTCCACGGCTTCAGCAAGGCCAACGCCGGAGCCACCGACCACAAGACCGTCGCCGTCATCGGCGATTCGACCTTCATGCATTCTGGCATGACCGGTCTGGTCAATATCGCCTACAACGACTCCCGTGCGACCGTCATCATTCTGGACAACTCCATCACCGGCATGACCGGTCACCAGCAGAATCCCACCACCGGCTTCAACCTCAAAGGCGACCCCGCTTCCAAGGTGGACCTGGAGGCCCTTTGCAAGGCCGTCGGCATCAAGCGCGTGCGAGTGGTGGACCCCTACGACCTCAAGCAATGCGAGGAGGTCATCAAAGAGGAGACCGCCGCAGACGAGGCATCCGTGATCATCTCGCGGCGCCCCTGCGCGCTTCTCAAATACGTGAAGCACAACCCGCCCTTCCATGTGGACGCCGACAAATGCAAGAGCTGCCGCGCCTGCATGAAGATCGGCTGCCCCGCGCTCTTCTTCCAGAACGGCAAGGCCGCCGTGGACACCACCCTCTGCGTCGGCTGCGGGGTCTGCAAGCAACTCTGCCATTTCGATGCGCTCAAGTCCAGCGAGGAGGCGTAATAACATGGAAACCAAGAACATCATGATCGTCGGCGTCGGCGGACAGGGCTCCCTGCTCGCCAGCAAGCTGCTCGGACGCCTCCTGCTCACCAAGGGCTACGACATCAAAGTCTCCGAGGTCCACGGCATGAGCCAGCGCGGCGGTTCCGTGGTGACCTATGTGCGCTACGGCGACAAGGTCTATTCGCCCGTTATCGACAAGGGCGAGGCGGATTTCATCGTCTCCTTCGAGCTGCTGGAGGCCGCGCGCTGGCTGGAGTTCCTGAAGCCAGGCGGAAAAATTGTCACCAACATCCAGCAAATCAACCCGATGCCGGTCATCACTGGCGCGGCGACCTATCCTGAGAACCTCGTGCAGAAGATGAAGGACGCAGGGGCGGACGTCGAGGCCTTCGACGCACTCTCCGTCGCCGAAGAGGCCGGCTCTCCCAAGGCGGTCAACATCGCCCTGATGGGACGCCTCTCGAAGTTCTTCGACTTCACCGAAGAAGAGTGGCTCCAGGCCATCCGCGACTCCGTACCCGCAAAGCACATCGCCCTCAACGAGAAGGCGTTCCAGCTCGGTCGCCGGTAGTTCCACGGAATTCATCGTGCAATGCATCAATACCCCCCGAAAGGTATCGCCTTTCGGGGGGTATTGATGCTATCTAGCCGACCTAGAAGGGCTAGCAGAAATCCGTGAATTGTAAGAAGATGTACTGCCGGCGCCCTCGCCGACAGAAAATGCGTTGTGCTGGTGCCACGCCAGCACAGAGTAAAATTCACGGATCCAAATCCGTGAATTGGGGGTGGACGCGTACTGCCGGCGCCATCGCCGACAGAAAATGTGTTGTGCTGGTGTCCCGCCAGCACAGAGTAAAATTCACGGATTCAGGTTTGTGCCAGAATTGGCCAAAGCTGTGAAGAGTCTCTCCGCCCGCATAATGGTTGCGTGGATGGTTTTTGCCGTGTGAATGAAGAATGGATGTGGATTTCTGCAATGCCCCTCATCGAGCAGTCTAGTTATAAGGCACCGCCATTTCCCTTGTGCTGCAGCCATGTGCAGACCATTCTGCCATCCTATCTTCGGCACGTCAGCATTCCGAAGCACTGGGAGCGCGAAGTCTTTCATACGCCCGACGACGATGAGTTTCTGCTGGATTGGTCGCGCGTCGGCTCCGACCGACTGCTCGTCATCAGCCACGGTCTTTGCGGAAGCTCGACACGACATTATGTTCTCTCGCTCGTCCATGCGTTCAATCAAGCGGGATGGGACTGCCTCGCATGGAATTTTCGCGGAACAGGCGGCTCGCCTGGCAAGAAGCTAAAGTTCACGACGCACAATTCGACGGAAGAACTGGATTGGGTGACGCGCCATGCGCTTGCCGTGGGCTGTTATCGCAAAGTCGCGTTTTCGGGCTTCAGCATGGGCGGCAATCTTTCGGCGCTCTACCTCACCCGCGAGGCAGACCGGCTGCCTCCCGAGGTCTGCGGCGGCGCGGTTTTCTGCGCCGTGACGGACATCTGCGCAAGCAACCTGACCTTCCTTCACGGGATGGGCAGACTCTATGTCAAAAGTTTCCTGAAGGACCTGGTTGCCATGCTCAAGCGAAAATCGGCCGATTTTCCAGGGGAACTCGAAGTGGATGGCTTCGAAAAATTTACGACATTCGAGGAATTCGACGACCATTTCACCGCACCCTACCTCGGTCTTGCCGGCCGGGAGGACTTCTACCGCCTCGCCTCATCTTGCCACTATTTCCCGCGTTTGACTGTCCCGTTGCTCATGGTCGCGCCAAAAAACGACCCGTTTTTGGCAGGAGAATGCTATCCGGTCGAAGAAGCGCGCAGGAATCCGAACCTGTTTCTCGAAATGCCCGTCAGCGGTGGACACTGCGGTTTCATCACTTTGCACGGCGAGTGGTGGCCGGCACGCCGAGCCGTGGAATTCCTTCAGAATTGCGTGGAGACAAAACTGAAATCAAACGAACAACGCGGAAATATCTCAAAATAGCCTATATATTATACAATTAGCAAACAACAATCGGGGCGTTTCGCAGTCGTCAGACGACCTCTTGACAAGCTGGCGAACCGGCCAATCCGATAACTTGAGCAAAACATAAGAATCACATGACGTTGCAGAAGATACTTGTTTATCTCGGCGCGACCACGCCGAGCGATCCATCCTACACGAATGCCGTCCAAGAACTGGGGGAACGACTTGCCAGAAGCGGAAAGACTCTGGTTTTCGGCGGCTCCAAAGAGGGCACGATGACCACGCTGGCGGACGCCGTGTTGCACAACGGCGGAAAAGCCATCGGAGTCTTCACCAAGGCGCTCCCGATGGACTTCCTCTATCCAGGTCTGACTAAAACTATTATGACCGAAGACCTGGTGGAACGCAAGACGGAGATGTTCCGGCAGGCGGATGCCATCATCGCTATGCCCGGCAGCTTCGGAACCTGGGACGAACTCTTCGATGCCCTGGAACGGGTCAAGGTGGACAAGATGCACGACCGTCCAGTCAAACCGGTCGCAATGCTGAACCTCAACGGCTACTACGACGGCGTGGCGAGTCTGCTGGCACGCTCCATCCAAGAAGGCTATACCACCAAACGCTTCGCCAACCTGCTCTATTCGGCCTCGTCGGTCGATGACCTCTTCGCCTGGCTTGCGTCCAATGATAAAAACGCATAACCTAACTCTTTGAGTTTCAAAGCACAGGAATATTGCCCTACAAATTCTACGGGAGCTGCCGCCCCCGTACCCCTGCAGCTGGAAAAACCAGCTTAGTTCGGTTCCCGCATTTTATAATAAAATACCTGAAACCGTGAATTGTAAGTAGATGTACTGCCGGCGCCCTCGCCGACAGAAAATGCGTTGTGCTGGCGCCACGCCAGCACAGAGTAAAATTCACGGATTCAGGAAAATACTTATTTCTTATTTCTTCACAGTCTCCTTGGAATTGGTGCTTGAGGCATTGTCCGATTGTGTGCCATTCCCCCGCGTCATCAGGTAGAAGAACGGCGTGTCAAGCACGGCAAGCAGCAGTTTGAAGAGATACTGCCCGATGATGACACCCGCCAGCGTGGGCCACATTTCGGGCTGCCATAGCCAGTGGAATCCGACGCCGAAGACGAGTCCGATGAAGATCACGGTGTCGAGAATCTGACTGGTCATCGTGCTCGCGTTGTTCCAGATCCATCGTGCGGAGGTGGTGCCGCCATGTTTGTGCAGATACCAGTCGCGGATCCGATGGAAGAACCAGATGTCCCAATACTGAGAGACAAAATAGGCGATGAGACTCGCGCATACGATGAACAGGTTCTGCCCCAGCAACTTCGTGTAGGCCTCCTGCATAGCGGGGTCGGCCGCCGGAAGATGCTGCGTGAAGAGAATCAGCGCGGAGGCGAAGAGCTGAGAGACGAAGCCGTAGAGGACGCTCTTGGAGGCCTCGGCACGGCCCCAGATTTCTCCAATGACATCCGTGAAGAGGAAGGTGCAGGCGTAGCAGACCGCCGCGCCAGGCAGTACCAGCTCCGTCCCGAAGAGCGTGATGCCTGTGCGAAGCAATTTCACCGTGACCACGTTGGAGATGATCAGCGCCGTCGCGAAGAGCGTGTTTAATAGGACGAGGTTTTCATTTGTCTTTCGCATGGAAATTTCTCCAGGTGGTCAGCGGGAAAGGGCTGGGTCGGGGACGCCGTTGGCGGCGAAGGCTTCCGCGCGGTCGCGGCAGGTGGCGCATTCGCCGCAGGGTCGTTCGCCGCCCTCGTAGCAGCTCCAGGTCAGATGATATGGTGCGCCTAGTTCCAGCCCCTTGGCGACGACGCTCGCCTTGTTGAGATGCGCGAATGGCGCGGACAGATGAACCAGCCCGTAGGTCCCGATGGAGATCGCCTGTCCGATGTGCTCCAGGAAGGGCACGCTGCAGTCCGCGTAGGCATTCCCCGCCGCATCGTCCGCGTGGGCACCGAGATAGAGGTCGCATTCATCTTTGTCAAAGAGGCTCTGGGCAAGGCTGGCGGCAGTCGATAGCATCAGACCGTTGCGAAAAGGCACGTAGGTCGCGACCTTGCAGCCGTTCTGCGCCACCTGTTCGCCGTAGGACGTGTGGCTGATTTCCTGCGTCGAACCGTCCAGCAATGCGCAATTGGAGAACTGCATGACCGGCGAGAGGTCGAACTCGTACTGCCGGATGCCGTAGAATTCCGCTATGGCGTGGGCGGCCTTCAGTTCCACCCGATGACGCTGACCATAGAAAATCGAGACGGAGGCGACATTCGCGCGTCCGAGCTCCGCGACCGCCAACGCCAGGCAGGTCGTGGAGTCGATGCCTCCGCTGGACAACACCAGTGCCTTCTTCCCCATGTCCTACCTCCACTCGCGGCGGTCGATGGCGGAGAAGAGGCGCGTCTTTGCGTAGTCCTCGTAGCCGCTGCCGGGCTTTGCGTAGTTTGCGAAGGGGTAGATGGAGATTCCGCCGCGCGGGGTGAAGATGCCCTGGACCTCGATGTAGCGGGGTTCCAGCAGCGCGGTCAGGTCCTTTCGGATGATATTGCAGCAGTCCTCGTGGAAGTCGCCGTGGTTGCGGAAGCTGAACAGGTACAACTTCAACGACTTGGATTCCACCAGATAGCGGTCGGGGATATATGCGATGCGGATTTCCGCGAAGTCCGGCTGGCCGGTCTTCGGGCAGAGCGAGGTGAACTCCGGACAGTTGAGCATCACCAGATAGTCCTGGCCGGGATGCTTGTTCTCAAAACGCTCCAGCAGCCCCGGATCGTAGTCATAGACATAGTGCGTGGACTGGCTGCCCAACTGGCCTAACTGCGCCAGCTCCTTCTTGCTTCGGCTCATAATGATGGTTCCCTAGTTTTGTTTATGCAGGCGGACATGCCGCCAAGACAGGATGGATTTCGAACTGTCTGACTTGCATAATATAATACCCGCCACGGGAACTGTTTTGGGAGGCGGCGATTTTCGAAATCACCTGGCCACGCGGGGGTACGGGGGCATCGCCCCCGTAGGATTTGTAGGGCAATATTCCCGCAGGGGTACGGGGGCGGCAGCTCCCGTAGGATTTGTAGGGACATATTCCTGCGAGACCACCTGGCTACGATAACAAATTGTAGTATAATAGGTTATACCATCCCATTGTCCTCGGGGTCGTCCACCCGCTTGGCGAGATCGCGGAAGAGTGCCTTCATGTCCATGAAACCGCCAATTCCCATCCAGACCGTTGAGACGATGCCGAGGATGCCCGGAATGACCAGTTCGTTGTAGTAGAAGAAGGTGTTCCAGCCTTCCTGCGTCCAGGGGCGGATTTTGTTCCAGGCGCAGACACCGACGAAGGCCAGCAGGAAGGAATAGACGAACGAATACAGGAAGACCGACCAGGCGATGATTTTGTCGCCTTTGGTATAATTGCGGTCGATGCCCAGGAGCATCTTGCACCAGACCAGCGGGAGCTTCCAGCAGGGGATGTTCCGACGGACGCCGGCGGCCTGGGCCTCCAGGTCGTCGGAATCGGCGTACTTTCCGCGGTGCAGCAGCTTGTCCAGGTCGAATGGCTTGTATCGGATGAAGGAGGCGATGATGTAGCTCACGATGGCGAGAACGGACGCGATGAAGAGCAATTCGTAGGAGTTGATGGGGAAAGTCACGGGGTCGGCCTTCCATTCGATCCATGGATGGAAGGGCGAACTGACAGCACGCAGGAAATGATCCAGCCCATCGACCCAGCCGCGACTCTCCAGGAAGGGATAGATGTGCTTCGCCCAGTTGCGCTGCCCCATCATGCCCAGCAGGGTGGTCCCGGAGCCGAAGATCAGCGCGCACCAGCCGCCGGCCAGGTTGCCGAAGCGCGTGTAGAGTCCGAAGACCATGATGGGTCCCGCGCTGGCCAGCCAGAAGCCGGTCATGATTTGCGTGAACATGTTGATGTAGTCCATCTGCTTGAAGAAGAAGGCAACTACGAAGAAGAAGATGGAGACACCGAGCGTGACGAAGCGCAGGAGCTTCAGATGTGCCTGAGGCGAAAGCGAGCCCTTCTTGAGGAAAGGCAATACGATGTCCTGCACGATGCAGCCGGCGGCGTTGAAGATTCGCGTATCGTCGGTGGAGACGAGCAGCATCACCATCAGGAGCGCGAACAGGCCGAACATGCCGACCGGCAGCAGTTTCCCCATCATCACGGGCATCATCTGCTGGCGGAAGAGTGCACGGAACTTCTGGAACTGCTCGCGCCCCTCGGGCGTCTCGCCCAGTTCTTGGCGCACGCGGTCAAGATAAACGGTATTGAGGTTGTCTTCTTGCGAAAGTGGAGGATCCACGCCCGGCACGCGCTGGAGGTCTGGCATCTCGCGCATGGATTGCAGAGCGCGGGTGCGCACTCCTTCGTCCATCTTTAGATTGGCATCCGTGAGCACTCGCTGGGCCAATTCGCGCCGGATTTCGTTGTTGCTGACGCCGAAGCGGTTCTTTCCGGCGAATTGCGGGCCATTCATGAAGACGACAGTGATGATGGCGATCATCGTGATCATCAGGAACGCATAGCCGTTGCGCCAGGCGCCGATCACGCCGGCCATCTTCTGCTCATGCGGGGTTCGCCCCGAGTTCGTGGTGTCGTTGCCGTAGAAGGCAGGGACATTGAACATGTTCATGAAGAGGCTGACCATAATCGCAAAGACGTTGAAGTCCCGGAAGTTCTGCACGTCGTAGGGGTTCAGGAAGCTCTCGTTGGGCACGCGGTTCCAGAGGATTGGCGAAATATCCGTGTCCCAGCCGAAATTCAGGAGGATGAAACCCACGATGATGACGAAGATCGGATAGGAGAGCAACGCCTGGATGCTGTCGGTGATCAGCAACGACACGCGGCCCCCTGGCCAAATGACGACCGTTGCGACAATCAGGCTCAGGGCGACCAGGATGATATAGCAGGGCAACGGCACGCCGAAGAACATAATCTTGTGTGGCAGACCAAGATAGTAGATGAAAAAATTTGCGGCGACGGCGGGACCGATGGAGTTGGTCACCATCTCCGCGAGCGTGCTGATAAGACCTGTCACGAAGCGGAAGGCCTTGCTGCCATAGCGCAATTCGATGAACTGACCTTTGGAAAGACAGCGGCTTTGCCGCCAGCGCACCGCGCAGTAGCCCGTCAACCCCAATACGATGCCCAGTGGCGCGGCGATATTGTTCCACCAGCCCACGCCAAAGCCCGTCTCGAACTGCTGTTCCGCACCGGCGACCAGCGTGATCACGGACAAGGCGCTCGCCAGATTGCCGACGCCGATGACATAGCGCCCTCCGACACGCCCCGCGGCCAGGTAGTCCACCACTCCACGTGCATACCTTCGGCTCCGCAGTGCCAGCCACAGGACGATGGCCAGCGGAATCAAGACGATGAGTGCGTCAATCCAATGCATATCACAAGTTATTTAAGGAGTCGAGTTGTCATGCGATTGTTTACGGTTTGTAATTTAATGCCATTGCGGAATCTTTTCCTGCCTGTTGACGAAAAATGCAAACCGAAGGGATTGATATCGTTAACTGGTCCGAGATCCGTGATCCGAGTCCCTCGAGTCCAACCCGTCCTCCGAGTCCCGAGTCCTACATGACCAGGCGTTCAGCAGCAGCCCATAGCCAATGGATATGAAGTTGGTTGCGGTCTTTCACCCATTGGGCCTTCTGGAATTGTTCTTCGAGGTCATTGCGCAACGAGGTGGCAAAGGGCTGGGAGTCGTTCGGCCAGAAAAGATTGAGTTCGTCCAATGAGCGAAATGCCTTTCGGTTGATATTGCAGGAACCCAGGGAAATCATCTTTTCGCTGACCAGGACTTTGGCATGGACCATCTTGGGAGAAAGGAAAACCGCCAGATTCTGGTCCCTTTCCCCAAGGAGGCGGTAGGCCGTCAGCAGATTCAGTTCATGGTTGAAGTTCGCATGCTGGGGCAGCAGCAGCCGAACCTTGACCCCGCGGCGGCAGGCCGTGGCAATTTCGTCGAGAAAATCTGCCTCGGGGGCAAAATACGCCATCAGAATATCCAGGGTCCGCTCGGCATTTCGAATCAAGTCGAGATAGCGTTCCCGCAGCTCAAAGCATGGCACGGGACTCTTGAGATTCATGCCGAATAGCGGCGACGCCAGCGCAGGATTTTGCCGTTTGGCGCGGAATGCCTCTACGAACTCGCGTCCATGCAGGCCTACCATGTAGTCGTGATAGGCGTAGCCTCGGCTGTCGGTGGCTCTTTCCTTGTTTTCCACATTGATGCCACCGAGATACAGCGTTTCGTCGTCGAAAATCCAGAACTTGGAGTGGTCCCGCCGATAGTGGCTGTCGTCGATTTGGATGTTCGGGTGCTGGCGGAGCAGCCCCTCGATGTTCTGGGGGACGGACGCCGCCGGCATTGCCAGCCGATAGAGGTGCTTCAGGCAAAAGCACTGAATCTTCTCCCGCATGGTCAAGCGAGGATGAAAGAACGAGGCACAGTTTTCCTCGCAGCACTCTAGAATCACGCCGTATCGATCCTTGCAAATGGCAACGCGAACCCCGCGATCGGCGGCATCGAGCAGCAGCCGTGCCAGCGCGGAGCCAATCTCGTCGTTTCTCCAGATGAACATATTAACGACGATGCTTGCCTTGGCGTTTCGGATGGACTCGGCTAGCCGCTCGAAAAAACGCTCCCCGCAGATAAACAGCTCTGGTTGTTGAAATGTCATGGATTGCTCATGTCGCGGAATGACGAATTCGTCCTGTATTCAGATAACTCGGTGCTTTCCACTTCCTTCTGCCTAATTTACACGGAAATTGGCAGTTTGCCATCGCATGGAGTGGAATTGACGGTTTTTTTGGACACTCCAGGGACTCGGATCGCGGTCCCAATTCCCAAGTCCAAAGTCCCAAGTCCCAAGTCCC
>JAFXSU010000037.1 GCA_017525435.1 Victivallales bacterium | reverse complement strand
CGGCGGAGTGCCCCGGGCGAGACGGCCGAAAGGCAATCTTTCGAGCCGTCGATGGCGGGGCACCCGCTCGTGCGAAGCATGGTGGCTTCACCGGCCCAATCAAGTTCCTTTCGTGTCTTTCGTGTGTTTCGCGGGAAATGGTTTTAGGCAAGTCAACTGTATAATTCCCAAATTTTTAACCGGACAGCGGTCAACCACCACAGAATTTTTGTCCACGCCGCAGTCAGTTCCTGTTCATCCCTTTAGGCATTTCATTCGCAAACCAGGGCGTGGGGGGGACGCGCACGACCAAATAGGGAGGTAGACCCCCACCCCCTACGGAAGTAATGTAATTGTGTTTGGCAAGGTTTGCAAGTTGCCTTCCACTTTAGGAAACGGAATCTTAGTTTTCCTATGATTTTGGCTCGGCTGACATCGAAAAAAAGAAATTGTTCGGACGGCAGTGGACAGGCTTCTGGCGTGGTGTCTTTACACCACACTAGGCGTTCCGCCAGGTCACATCGCCTCATCAACTCATTCATTTGGAGCCCTTAAGTATCATGACATACTGCGAATCCTTTGCGCCAGTTTGGCGAGCGGATGCCAAACTCCTGATTCTAGGATCAATGCCCGGTGTTGAATCGTTGCGTCAACAACAATACTACGCATTTCGGCACAATGCCTTCTGGCCCATCATGGGAGAACTTTTCCAGTTCGATGTCGCTTTGCCCTATCGCGAACGCCTGGAGTGCTTGATACATAACCATTTGGCATTGTGGGATGTACTTGGACACTGCGAGCGCAAGGGAAGCCTTGATGCCGATATCCAACGTGCCACCCCAAACGACATCCCAGGACTTCTCGCACACTGCCCCGGAATTACTCGAATTCTCTGCAACGGCACCGCAGCTGCAACGCATTTCCGTCGAAATTTCCCCCAACTTAGCCCGATGATGACTCAGCTGCCTTCCACTAGCCCCGCCGCCGCAAGACTCCGATTTGAACAGAAATTAATGGCGTGGCGACAGGCCATCCGGCCATAAAATATCCATAAAAATGGCTAAAAATTAACCATTCCGGGCGGCAGAGTAAAATTCAGAAGCTATGGTATGCTAAAAGCTCGTTTCTTTCCAGTCTGCCGCCAATGAACACTCTACTTCTGATTGACAGCACCTCACCCGACCAGGTCTATGCTGCCGCCGCCGCGCTTCGTTCCTTTTCAGACGCCGACCTCCGCATCGTCAACTGGCGTGAGGTCTGCGACATCCTGGAAGGTTCGGCATACGACTACGACACGGTGCTGATTCTTGGAGTCTCTTTACTATATGATATTACGCGTACGGCAATGGCGCTGAATGAACTACGTGAAGTCGGCTGCAAAGTCCATTACTTCACGCAGGACCAGCAATACTTCACACCGCCGCCATTGTCTTATTTGATGAACATCCACTGTGACCCCGTATGGTTGGCCAATGCACTGCTCAATTACTATGAAATGGGGGAAAATGATTTGCGCTATGGTGCACCAGAATGCCAACGCCACTATCAAACAATCGGCGAATGCATATCGGCAGCATGGGAATATCTTCACGAAACCCAAGATGACCAGCCATATCGTCAACTGATTGTGGCACTTTCGCAGGACAGCGACCCGGCAACCTGGAGTCTCGCACTTCAGGAGCTGCACCGCCACTGGCTACGCCATGCGCCACATCCCTTGCCACTCTGTTCCAGCGAGGCTTGGACGGAATTGCGACAGCAGATCGACCAGATTCTTCCGACCTGGTGGCAGGAAACCCATGTCGCAGTGCCAATCCTTTTGCAAGGCGAACCAGGCACGCCTCTCCGCGACCTGGCCACTCATTTCCAATGCCCTGCCCTCCATGCCTTTGACTGCGCGATTGGCGATGAAACGATGTTACGCAAGGCCATCCTGCGGGCGGACAGGACGGCATTGCTGATGGAGGAGATTGGCTCTCTACCCTTGTCCGCACAGCAATTGGTGCTGGAAACACTGAAGACAGGCTGGCTGACATCAATGAACGATCGACGCCACGCCCTTCATCTGCGCTGGATTTTCACAACTCACCAAGATCTGGACGAGTTGGTCCAAGAGGAACGACTCCTGCCGGAACTGCGCCAACGACTGCTCGCCTGTGAACTTACACTGCCGCCCCTCAGGGAACGGCTGGACGACTTGGAAACGCTGGTCAACGAGGCATGTCGGCGTCGTGGATTTGAAGTTCCATTTGATGCGCTGACAACTCTCCAAGGCTACGACTTCCCCGGCAATGAAGCAGAATTGGCTATCCTCCTGGAACGCGCCAGCCTCTCCTCACCCGACGAATTCCGGCAATTCATTGCAGAGCGTAAGAAGATTCCTTCGTTGCCGGAGGTTACCAGCTTGCTCTCCGAACCGTCGCCCGGCACACTGGAATCAGCAATGCGTCATCATGTGCGCGCGGTTGTGGAGCAGTGTGGCGGAAACAAATCCCAAGCAGCCCATCGTCTGGGGATCACCCGCACCACCCTGAGGAAGTACTTGTAACTGAAATCGCGGGACTTGAGGCTTGGGACTTGGGACTTGAGACTTGAGACTTGAGACTT
>JAFXSU010000295.1 GCA_017525435.1 Victivallales bacterium | reverse complement strand
GTTGGGGCCAGAGTTTGCCATCGAGAGGATTCCGCGCCCTGTATGCTTGAGTTTCGGATTGAATTCGTCCTCAAAACGATATCCAGGGCCACCAGTGCCCGGCTGTCCGCCTTGGTTTTCAAATTTGGAGTATGGGCAACCGCCCTGTGCCATGAACCCCGGAATCACGCGGTGGAAACTCATGTCGATGTAGAAGCCCTTGCTGGCCAGCTCGATGAAATTCGCAACCGTGTTCGGACATTCATCCTCGAAGAGTTCAACCAGCATATTGCCGACGCTGGTAGTGATACGTACCACGGGGTTCGGTGCCTTCGAAGCCTCCGCAACAGCAGGTTCCGCTGCAGGCGGGGCGACCGCCGGTTCGGCTGCCCAGACCGCCAGGGCAATACATGCCATCATCGCAAAACAGATTTTCTTTTTCATGGTATTTTCTCCTTGTGAGTAAGACTCATGGGACAATTAAAACAAGTTAACCTCGGACACCTCTTGAGGTTCTCAGATCTCGGTTCTCAGATCTCAGACTCTTAGGGCCTCGGATCCCGGACCTCGGACCTTTTCTGCCGCAGTTGTCCACAGGCAGCCAGAATGTTCTGACCATGGCTAATGCGCAAGCTCGCCTGCACACCAGCCGTTTCCAGAAACGCGAGCGCCTCGCGGCAACGACGCACTCCCGGCGACTTGCAATTGCTCGCATTCGGGTTGCAGGGAATCAGATTCACCTTTGCACGCAGACGCCGAGCAATTGCGGCAAGCCGTTCCAGCGTATGCCGGTCATCGTTGCGCCCGTCGATGAGCGCGTATTCCAGCGTAAGCATCCGGTTGGTGAGTTCGCGGTGATATTCGCAGGCATCGAAGATTTCCTCCAGCGGGTAGCGATGTTCCGTGGGGATAATGCGCGCGCGCTCTTCATCCGTGACCGCATGAAGTGAGAGTGCCAAGTTCCAAGGACGGTGCAGTTCCGCCAGTCGTCGGATGCCAGGCACGATGCCACTGGTGGAGATGGTCACGTGACGGTTGCCAAGGTCGATGGTTTCGGGGCTGCCCAGTTCGTCCAGCGCGGCAACCAAGTTGTCGAGATTCATCAGCGGTTCGCCCATTCCCATCACCACCACATTGTCCACTCGTTTTCCAAGTTCTCGGCACGCAAGCATCACCTGGTCGATGATTTCGGCTTTGGTGAGATCGCGAACCAGCCCGTAGCGGCCGCTGGCGCAGAAGACGCAGCGAACCGCACAGCCGACCTGAGTGGAAATGCAGACCGTGGTGCGTTGCGGCACGCGGATCAGCACCGTTTCGATGGTATTGCCGTCCTGGAGTTCCGAGAGCCACTTGATCGTGCGGTCCTCTGGATCGGTAAGAGTCTGCACCACATTCAACGCAAACGGCGCAACCGCACCGGCGAGTTTCTCGCGCAGGCTGGCAGGCAGATTCGCCATCTCGTCGTAGCTGGCGGCAAACCGCGGACCATAAAGCCAGGTACGGATCTGCTTGGCACGGAAGGCGGGTTGATTCCAGCTCTTCAGGAGAGTCAGCAATTCGTCATTGGAGATGTCCTTAAGACTTCTCATTACAGTGGAAGTTCCTGCTCCAGTAATTCAACGAAAGGATGTTCGTTGTAGTTAAGTGCATTCATGATCACCGTGTTGCGGAGGCATTCCCGCAGGAGTTCCGGCAGATTGAGCTTCGCCTCGTCTGCCAAAATGGCATCCAGATGCGCATTGGTCGCGGGATTCTGAGGCGCAAAGACCGTGCAGGAGTCCGGGACTTTCTCCAGGGAGAGTTCGGCGGTGCCGATACGCTCCGCAGACCGCATGATATCCAGTTTGTCGTAGGTCAGCAGCGGCCGCAGGATGAGCATCGGGGTGGCGCGGCTGATGACATCCAGGTTCGCAAGCGTCTGGCTGGCAACCTGTCCAAGATTGTCGCCGGTGACCAATGCCTGATCCTCAAAATGACGCGCCACCACCGTCGCCAGACGAGTCATGCAACGGCGATAAAGGACCGTGCGATGACGGTCCTCGCAGGCATCGCGAATTGCCTTCTGCACCGGCAGGAGGTTCACTGCCACAAATCTTCCTCGCTTCTGGAACTCGTTGAGCTTGCGAACAATGCCACAGACCTTGGTGATGGTAGCGGGCGGTGTGTAGGGCGAACTATGGAAGGTGATGAAATCGACATTGCAGCCGCGGCGCATCATTTCGTAGCAGGCGACCGGCGAATCGAAGCCACCGGAGAGCAACGCCAGCACACCGCCCGCGCTGCCAGTGGGCAGCCCCCCGGGTCCCTCGATGCGCTCGAAATCCACGAACGCGCGTTTGGCGCGGATGTCCACTTCAATGCGGAGATTGCCATTGCGTAGGTCAAGCGTCAGGCCACGGCCAGGAAGGAGCTTTTCGGCAAAATGTCGTTCCAGTTCCGCCGACCGCATCGGGAAGTCCTTGACGCTTCGGTTCACCCGCATGCTGTAGGTGCGTTCTTCCAGCGGGAAATTCGCCACAAAGGCCTCGTACACCTTCGGGAAACTCCCCAGAATGCATGTCTCCAGCGCCGACAACTCGGGAGCCAGAAGAAATCCTGGAGACACCGACGCGATGCCAGGCAGCCCTGGAATTTCCGCCCGTAAGGCGTCAAGCTGTTCGGGCGTGAGAATGGCATCCCTGCCCTCTGGCATCATGAAGATGCGCCCTTCTTCCAGCACGAAGCGGGGATTCCCGAACCAGCGTCCCAGCCGACGATGCAACGCCGTGGTCAGACGCTCCACGAAAAAACGGCGGTTTCGCCCCTTCGTGCCAATCTCGCTGTATCGGCACGAGACCGCATCGTAGGGCAAATAT
>JAFXSU010000294.1 GCA_017525435.1 Victivallales bacterium | reverse complement strand
GGAAATCCGTGCGGTGAATTGTAGGAAATCCGTTCGGTGAATTGTAGGAAATGCGTTCGGTGAATTGTAGGAAAGCCGTTCGGTGAATTGTAGGAAATCCGTTCGGTGAATTGTGAGTCACTATTTCATCGAAATCAGGGCGATGCCTCCGAGACAGAGGAGGGTGCCGAAGATTTGCTTCAGGGTGATGTGTTCGTGAAAGCAGAGCGCACCGAGGATGAGCAGCCCGATGGCGACTCCGCAGTAGGTGCAAATGGGACCGACGCTGACGCTCCAGCCACTGCGGTAGAGGTAGAGGAAGCCTCCCTCCAGCCCGATGATGGCCAGTCCCAGCAGATAATTCGCCCAGTTGAGGGCGCGGATATTGGTCATCAGGCTTCCGCTGCTGCGACCGGTGATTCCGAAAAAGATTAGCGAACCGATTGCGGCGATGGTGTAAACCACGGCAAGCGCGGCGAAGGGCTGCGCATCCTTCGAGGCGCAGCGCGAACTGCTCTGATAAATCAAGTTCGAGCCGATGATGAGAAAAAGCGGCCACCAGGAAGTGCCCATGGGTGTTCAAATCTCCTTGGTGTATTTTTACCGTTCGGGATAGCGTTCGACGAGGAAGCCGTAGGTGAGGCCGACCTCGGTCTCGAAGGGCTTTTCGGACTGGATGTAGGTGTCCTTCAGCGGTCCGATGATGGCGCGTGCCTGGCAGCCGTCCGGAAGGTTGAGCGCCTTGGGACCGCCGGTGGCGGCGTGGAGGAAGACAACGTCGTTGCCAACCCACACGGGATCCTTGAGACCCAGGTGGTAGCGGTGAACGCTAGCCTGGTCAAGCAGTGGCGCATAGACCTCCGGCGGGAGGTTCATCAATGTACAATAATAATGGTATGACGCACCGATTTTCTTGCCAACCATCAGCGGCTGGCCGTTGGCGGAGGTGCCAAGCACCTTGTCGAAGCCTTTGACCGGGCGGAACCACGGTGCGCTCTCGACCTGGTTGCGGCAGGTGAAGGGACCGCCGTACTCTGCGGAGAGCGTCATCTCAGGCTGCTGCATGGCGTTGTCCATCTCGGTGGCGATGCCCAGGAAGTCCGCATTGGCCGTGGCGGATGGCGCCTGGTCGGGGTAGGCCGAACCGGCGCAGTAGAGCCAGACCACAGTGGCCTTCTCGCGCTGGAAACGCTTCATCAACTGGGAGCGTTGTTCTTTGCTGAGGACAAGCGTGGGGAGCATCACGTAGAACTTGTGGGCGGGTGCGTCGATCGACTTGTCCAGCAGATCGGTCAAGGACATGCTATGAAAAGGCACGGCGAGTTCGTTGAAGCGGTTGTAGGTGCCGTCCACGGCAGCCTGGAAGACTCCGTTGGCATCGGTGGCGCGAGTGCGATAGAGGGAGTCGCGGTCGCCGACGATGGCGACTTCCACTGGCGTAAGCCCCTTGACGGCTGGGAGTTTTGCCAAGACCTCCGAGTGCTCGGCCAGTCGGCTGGAGAAGGCGTGTTCGTAGAAGGAACCCAGCTGGATGTCAAACCAGTAGTTGAGAGTGCCGGTGGCGAGCATCACGCCGAGGCAGCGGTCGAGCTGGCCGATGCCCTCGCGCCCTGCATCGCCCATCCCGCAATAGGTGCGCATGTGGTCGGAAAGCCGCGGAATGTAGGGCAGCCGGACGTCCTGTTCGATATAGACTTGCGTTCCATGGAGTTGAAAGGTGGTCCAAGGCTGCATGACGGAGTCGCTCTTGCCGGTTCCGCGAAGGGTGTAGCGGGCAGGGGCGTGAACGAAGTCCACATTGGGCGAGGCGGCGACCTCGGGGAAGCCGCCGTGACCGCTCATCTGGATGGGGATGTAGCCATTGCAGGAGAGTTCGTTGGCGTAGCCGTAGTAGGCGCCGAAGAGCCACTTGCCCTTGGTCTTCTCCTTGACGAAGGCGCCCATGGTGCAGATGGCGTTGGCCAGCGCCGTGCTGCGGAACTCATACCAGTCGATGATGTTCTGGTCGGTGGCGGGGTCAAGCAGCACGCCGATGGAGGAGTGCTTTTCCGAGCCGTGCGGGGGCAAGGTGGCAGTGCCAAGAGTCACGGTGCCGTTGTGCCATGCCTTCTGTAACGCCTTGTCGGAGCGGTATTTGGCACGAAGATGGTCGCGGAAGTGTGCCAAGTCGCAGGGGGCGTACCCGGCCCAGTCGATGCGGTCGGCGCCGAGGGGCAGGTTGGACCAGAACCACTCGCCGTTGCCATTCTCGCAGAAACTCATGCCCCAGATGCGGTCGGCGTAGGGGGCGGCGGCGATGTGGTCGATGAGCGCGGCCATGGGCGCCTGTGCGTCCACGAGCCATTTGCGTGAGGCGAGGGACTGGTATTCCTGTGCGGTGTTTCGCTTGGCGTCGCCATCGTGTGCGGAAACCTCGTCGGGATTCTGCTCCAGCCACCAGTCGGGCATGAAGGCATAGACCTGGAGGCCCGCCACGGCGTCTGGGCAGTAGGTGAAGAGGTAGTCCATCCACTGGTCGAAGAGGCTGAAGTCGTATTCGCCTTCGGCCTTCCAGAAGTCGATGAAGCGCACAGGAACGCGGTAGTTCTTGATGCCCGCCTCGGCGGCGCGCTTGAGTTCGAAGAAGCGTCCGGTCTGGAAGGTGGTGTTGCCGTGCCAGAAGTGCGGGTCGTATGCCTTGCCGTTGAGGAGAAGTTTTTGACGCACGGTTCCGCCGGCGAGCTTCGCCTGCGCAAGGCCGGGATGCGTGTTTTCAACGGCCTTGAGGTGTGCGAGTGCTTGCGGGTTGGCGAGCGCGACCACATCGTCAGCCAGCCAGAGCTCCGCCTCGCCCGTGGTCAGATGAGGGATGGGGTAGCCGATGGTTAGTTCCGCCCCGCTCGTCCAGTCGCCATCGCATTCCACCGCCAACTCCATTTCGCGGGCTGGCGTGCCATCGGCGAATCTCAGCTGGAAGTGCAGAAGTTCCACGGGGAAGGGCGGAGGTTCCGCCACGCGGATGCGCAGGGTGCCGGGCGTGCTTTCGAGCAATTCCAGTTTTCCGCGCGGGCCGGCGTTGCGGAAGCCAATGCCGTCGCACCAAGGCTGGAGGTCATTGGGCTTTCCACCCAGCAGAACCACCGGCTGGTCAATGACTTCTGGCTCGGTCAGGGAGTTGCTCTTTGCCTCGCAGAGCCATGTCTCGTCCGTGTCCAGCAGGCGGACGCCCGAGGCAGTCTCCAGATAGACGTCTGCCGCCAAACCCGCGTTCAGCACGCCGTTGTACACGCGCACTGCCAGGCGGTTGCGACCGGGCTTGAGTAATTCCGTAAATTCTTGGTAGCCTGGAATGTGCCAGTGGTTTGTCGCCGTGCCAGGCACGCCATTGACATAGACCTGCGACTTGTCGTCCGCCAGAAGTGCGATGGCGGCGTATTTCACAGGGTCGTCCGCTGAAACGTCAATTTCCTTGAGGAACCAGACATACGCGTCGTCCGGTCCGAGTTCCAGTTGGCTCCAAATCCACTGGCAACGCCATTTTCCGTAGGAGGAGAAGGGGAAGTGGTAGTTCAGGCATTCGAGGACGGGATAGCCGTCAGCCTTGCCGTCCACGATGACGCCTGCCTCGATGAGCATCTCCGGCGAGGTGAATTCCAGTTCGGTTTTGCCAGCAGGTAGGACGATTGCGGAATTGTCAATTTCTGTCAAATTCTGTCCATAGAAACGCAGAGTCACTCCTGGGCACTCTCCGTCTTGCCAAACGAGGCGGTATTTTGCGTGTGGGCGGAGGGTGATGAGGCGTTGTTCTTGGGCGGGAACGAGATGCGTGGCTCCTGGAATGAGGTTGACTTGGGGCTGTGCCTCCAGGCGCTTGATGGCGATGCGTCCATCCCACCCCATCCATCGCAGGGTCCAGGAGGAAATGGTGGCGTCGGAGTCTTGGCGGATTTCATGGATTGGTACTATATAGGTACGATATTGACCGTCAGGAATCACGGAGAATGGTCGGTAGGAGGTATTACGAGGTTGGTCCTGCGCATCTCGGAACTGCACGAGGAACTGGAAGTAGCCGGGCGCGTCGCTGGCGACGGTGAATTCCAGCTGGGAGAGTTCTTGTGCATTCCAGCCGGGGGTGTTCTGGTAGAAGGCATTCTCACCTTGCGCGATGACGGCGAGGGCACCATCATCGTCCACTGCCTCGCCTTTCATCAACAGGACAGTGTCCTTGAGCGTGGAACCCTCGTAGGTGGCTAGCGGTGCGGCGGAGATGGCAACGGCAAACATGGCAAGCAGTGCGAAATAACGTTTCATTTTTTTAAGTTAAAAGTTAAAGGTTAAAAGTTTAAAGGGTAAAGTTCATTGTGGGACACTGGTATTTTTCCCGCGAAAAGTTTCGCGGGGAAACTTTCCAAGAATTCGCCGTTCGATTGGCAAAATTATGCAAATCTGTAAAGAAAATGCAGAAAAAATGGATTTTCTATACAGATGCAAGGGGCTTAGTTTTGCAGGTCGTGGAAGAAGGTCTCGCCTTTGCGCAAGTCGTGGGTGCGAAGGTCGTCGGCGGAGCCAGGGAGATGGATGGTGACCGCGCCGTCCTGCGTGGCGTGGAGGACGATGTAGCGGCCGTCGGTGTAGAGGACGCATTGGTCGTCGGTCCAGAGGTGCGCTCCGCCTTTCCGACAGGCGAGTCGCAGGAGTTCGCGTGGCAGTTCGGGCGTGGCGCAGTAGAGTGCATGGTCGCGCAGGACCACGGCGGCAGATCCGTCCGGCCAGGTGGCCAGAATTTCATCGCCGACTTCGGGAATGATGCGGAAGAGCAGCTTTTCGGGGGCGGAGACAGACCAGCCGTCCAGACCGTATGCCATTCCGGCGGGCGTGGCTTGGACCTTGGCGGGCTTCGCGTCACTCTCGCCGAGGCGTTCGATGCGGAAGCCCGTGAGGTGCGCAGAGTCCTCCAGGGATGCCCCGTTTTCGGGATCTACGATGCCGACCGCCGTGTGCCAGAGGACAAATTTGCCGCCGAGCACCTGCCGAAGACGGTCGCGTTGTTCGGCGTCCAACACCCAGGCGTTGGAGAGGACGACTACGGTCGCGGGGACCTCGCCGCCCAGCAGATCCTCCAGCATATACTGCCCGAAAGCGGCTCCGGTGCGGGGGAGGGTGGAGCGCAGGTCGGTGAAGGCGTGCTGCGAAACGGCACTGTCGTTGGCGGCGTAGAGCATTGAGCGCGTGTCGATGACGCTAGCCAGTTCCGGACGGTAGGGGCGCGGGGCGAGCAATTTGTCTTGGTCGGGCGCATTCAGCGGGAGCATCGCGTCCTGCCAGAGTTTCGGTTCGTCGAACCAGCCGAAACCGCCGAGGTCCATCCACCAGCTTGCGGAGTTGCGGATGAGTTCATGCGCGTTGTTGCGCAGGAGGATTTGCGCGGAACTCCATTCGTCTGGGGCGCAGGTGGTCCAGTCGCTGTAGTGGCGCAGGCGGGCGAAGTGGGTGCGCGTGTCATCCTCGAAAAGCCAGAGCTTTCCGGCAGAGAGGATGGACTCCACGGCGGTCATCGCCAGACCCGCTTCGGCGATGGCGCGGTCGTGGTAGGTGAAGGGTGAGCAAAGTACATCCACGTCCGGCGAGTCGAGGACGCGGCGGAGGGCGTAGTGGCCGGTGGCGGCGCTCCAGTCCTTGTTGGCGAACTCGTAGATGTATCCGTAGAAGAAAAAGACCAGGCGGTCGCCGTGGGTGGTCTCACGGATGACGTGGGCGAAGTCGAGGATGGTGTCGGCCATCTCGTCTTGCAGGAAGAGATTGTGGTCGATGACCTTCTGCGCCTGGTGCGGGAGCATCACCATTGCGAAGGCGGGTGGGGCACGGCGCTCGGCGGGCGAGGGCGGCTCGGCGGTCGCCAGCGTGACGGCGCTGTCCGCCCACGCCTTCTGCAGTGCGGTGTCGGAGCCGTAGTGGCGAGTGAGCCATTTTCGGAAGGCGGCGACTTCGCAGGGCGAGTAGCCGAAGTAGTTCTGTCCATGGCTGTCGTGGTAGAACCACTCGTAGGAGGTCTGCCCGCCAGGGTGATAGCCCGCGATGCGTCCGGGGAAGTGCTTCTCCAAATGCAAGATGGTATCGCGCAACTGGTTGCGGGCTAGTTCGCGCCAGGGGCGGGAGGAGACGCTCACGAAAGGTTGGTGGCGGTAGGTAGGTTCGCGGAACTCCATCCGATCGTCAAGGTGTTCGTTGAGCCACCAGGTCGGCGGG
>JAFXSU010000293.1 GCA_017525435.1 Victivallales bacterium | reverse complement strand
CGGCCCTAATTGCATTTCTACAAATTCTACGGGAACTGCCGCCCGTGCCCCTGCTGCTTGAAACCCCAGTTTATTAGGTGCCATCATGGGAATATAGAGGCAAGTTAACGATCTAAATCCCTTTTTCCCCCGAATTTCCTGCATGATGGATAGCATGAGGTGATTCTTTCCGTATATATTCTGTCAAGTGCACAAATCTTTATGAATGGCGAAGTATGACATACACCAAATCCCAACAGAATCTCAGGCTGGCCAAGATTGTCTCGGAACTGAAATGCAACAAGCAAGTCAATACCCAGAGTCTCGCCGAGTATTTCCGCGCCCACGAGCATGAACCGGGAGCACCATTGGGGTGCAGTGCGCGCACGGTGGCGCGCGACATCCAGCATCTTCAGCAGGCGCTCAATGCCCCCATCGAATATGACGAGTCCGAGCGGACATACGTGCTGATGGACCACTCGTGGTCCTTCTCCACGCCGATCTTCGATGACGAGTTTGTGAGCATGACGATGCTTGGGGTGCAGCTGGCCGAGGAACTTGCGCCGGAGCCCCTGAAGAGCGAAATGGACCGCGCCTTGACACAGACGCTGACTGAGAATTCATCAAAGTTCTTTGATCGCACGATGATGGAGACGATTCTAGCCGCCTCCGGCGTAAAATCCCATATCGAGCCCAAGATTTTCCAAGTGCTCTTCGATGCATGGCGACTGCGCCAATGCGTAAAACTGAACTACCACGACCCGCAGGGGAAGAGCTCGGAACACGACTTCGAACCACATCTTCTGGTCTTCCACAATGGAAATTGGTACACCAAGGGCTATTTAATGGGTTTGCGGGAGGTGCGAGTATTTGCGTGCCAGCGTATCACGGGCGTGGCTCCCTTGTTGCGAATGTTCCAGAGCGACCGCAAACTGCTGGAAGAGACTCGTCGGAACGGTGTCTTCAATTATCCGAAGATCGCGGGCATCAAACTGCACTGTGATGCCTCGATTGCCTTCTACATCCGCGAGCAGCAGAAGAAATTCCAGTCAAAACTTGAACCTCAGGCGGACGGCTCGCTGGTGGTGACCTTGAATCCGACAGTGGAGCACGAGGTAATGCGATGGGTACTAGGCGAGGGCGGTCGTATCCAAGTTCTGGAGCCGCAAGAACTGCGTGAGAAAGTCGCTGAGGCCGGTCGTGAAATCACTCGTCGTAATTCATCGAAATACAATTGAAATCACAAAGATACGGTAGTACTGGAATATCTGGCAGGCGACTTTTTGCAATCATTGCAAGTTTTGCCAGCCACCCCAGCAACGCCACTGCCAATCTCGAGTATGGAAGGCGGTGGTAATGGCGCGCTCGACATCGTGAAGGCGCCAATTCTGGAACATGGTTTGGCCGTTGATACAGCTAACACTAAAGTCGTGGCAGTTTCCGGCAAGCAGATGGTAGCCGAGGTGGTTTCCAATCTGCTGGATGGCGCGCGAGGCGATTTCGGGGCTGGCAAGCGCATGTCCCTCGTGGTTTGCCGCATAATAGATATTGTCTGCCAAATTGGTTCCATTTAATCGTGCGAGAAACTCTACGGGTGTAGAGCAAATGACTGCGCCAGACCCATCAAGATGAACGATTTTGTCGCCTAGGCAAATGCCTGTGTGTTCGGCGATATTGAGGGTGAAATGGCAGAAGACGGGAGTGCCTGGGGGAAGAAGTCTGCACGGAGATGTGCCGAACGGATCATTTGACGGACAGTCGTGTTGGTGGTCTTCGGGGATGCCGAAGACCGTTTCAAGAATACAATCATACCAGCCCATCGGGCGCCTCCTCCTCATGGCTGGGGAATGCAAGAATGGCAAGCGAACGATCGTCTGCACCGCGCGGGTCACGGGTCCAGCGGGTGCCGGTGAGGTAGTCGAGAATATCCTGCCGAGTGAGCTGTCCGGCCGATAGATCCGTGAAGAGTTGGTCAAAGATGGGGCCTGGAGTCATGGTCTGGAGGTCGAACATCAAATGCTCAGGACCGTCGCTGGTGATGGCCACTCCAGTGACGTCATTGGTCTCTAAGATGTCCGCGTGAAATTGTCCAATCCTGTCATCTCCTGTCTTGAGGAACGAGGTCTGGTTGTCGAACTCGCCTTTGTCAGGGGGGAAGACGACGGAGCATTGGCCGTTACGTTGGATAGTGATGGCGCCGTCTCCAACCTGGAAGACACCAATATGATGTTTCCCGAAGATGGCGAAGGCGATGGTGAAGTCGAATTCGCGTTCGGAGCAATTGTGTTCCTCGGCGAGTTCGGTTTTTTGTTGGCAGACAGTGCGAATCATCATTTGACAGAAACGATGCCAATCCTTGGAGCCACAGCGTGGTTGGTCGAGGATAAAAGAAAGACGTGCCTCCATGACCGCGCATTGGGAACGAAATGCGCGGACAGCGGCGCGAGCACCCAAATGCGAGAGACTTGCGCTGCCACGCCCGTCACAAACGATGAGGCATGGCCGGGGTGAGAGCCACACTCCGCTGGCATCCTGGCAGGGAAGTTCCCGGCGGATGTGACCGTTGCCGGGGATGGAGACTGCGTGGGCGAACATATTAACTGCGAACGGTGAAATGGAAATCTGGAAATCGGAAAATCCGGAAGTTCCGGGGTTGGCCCGGAAGATCCGGAGAATCTGAAACGGTAGTGATTTAGTTCGTTCCTGAGAGGTCTGCCCAGGAGTCCACATTGCCAAGGCGGATATTGTCCTGCTCGGCGACGGCAGAGGCGGAGACGCTCTTGAGGGAGTCGGTAAGCCAGCTGAAGAATTCTTTGAAACAGAGTCCCTTGAGCTTCACCGGACCAGGGTGTTCAGGGAGAGCCTGTCGAAGAGTTTCAAAGTCTGCCCCTTCGCCAATGCCAATGCCGATATACTGGAGTTTACGCTGTTCGCCGAGGTCCTTCATGGATTTGGCGGGACCTTCCCAGTCGTCGGTGGGTGCGCCGTCAGTCATGAGGATTACCCACGGCTTGTAGGAAGAGATGCCTTTGTTTTTGTAGAGACGGCGCCGTGCCTTGAGTTCCTGGTCGGCAAACTGGAGTGCTTCGCCCATCGGGGTGGAGCCAGCGGCGTTCAGAGTGGGTGGAGCATCGCTGACATTGCTGACTGGTGCGAACGGAGTGGCAATGTCCACGCTTCCGCCGAAGGTGATGATTTCGAGTTCAACGCTCATCGACGCAGTCTCGTCGTCGCTGGTTTCCGTGAGGAACTGGTGGAGTCCATCGCGGAGTTCCTGGATGGGCTTGCCGCTCATCGACCCTGAGGTGTCGAGAAGCAGGACGACAGGGCAGCGGGGGGCGGGGTTGGTGACATCGAGGGTGTTTTCTTCTGCGTAGTTGTTCATGGTTATTTTCCTTTTCTTGCAGTAGTGGGCAGAATTGCCCGTTGGTTTTCGGTTCGGCTAGTTTTCATTACCTGGAGGAAGTGCACGAGTTCCATGCGGAGTTCACTCAGGAGTGGGCGTTTTTCCGGATGTGCGAAGCCGTCCACGAACATCCGGATGAAGCAATCTTTGAGGGAAGGCGTAAGCCAGCTGACAGACTTGTACCAGCTGACGGGCATCCTGACGCCACTTTCCTTGACGAGCGGACATTTGCCGCTTTTGAGGTTTTCGGCGGGGTCTCCACCGCCGCATCGCGCGAAGGGGTGCAATCCGCTCATCAGAATCATGTAGATGACCACGGCGAGGCTGAATCGCACCTGTTCGGGAGTGCGCGGGCGGTTGAAGTTTTCAGGGTAGAGAAGCAGTTCTGGTGCGCAGAATTCAGGGGTGAAGGTGCGAGTCATCAGCGGCGGTCTGCCTGGTATGGGAATCTGGAAGCTGTCGCAGTCGATAAATCGCACCGTGCCAGTTTTGTCCACGAGGAAATTACTGGGGTTGAAATCGTTGACAAGAACTTGGTGTCGGGCGAGCATCCGAATGGCATCCAGGAAGTTGAGAGCGACCTGCGTGACCTGGATGCGGTTCCATCCAGGGAAGAAGCGTTGGACTTGCACAGGGGCGAAGAGGGCCCGAAATGTGCGTCCAGCGCATTTCTGCATTGCGAAACCTATGGTTCGCCCCTGACTGTCTCTCACCGGCATCAGTGGCCAAGCCAGATTTTTTGCCTCTCGGCATTCTTCGATGGCGGACATGGCGGCGAGGCGCTGGTGGAAAATCGCGAGTTTTTGGCGGTCGGCGATTGTCTCCGGCTTGCAGAGTTTCAGAAGGTATGAACTCGACTGTGGGATGCGGTAGATGATGCCTTCTCCGCCGTGTGCGATTTCGTCTGCGGGAGTGAGTCGCAACGGAGTTTGTCTGGGGTCGTAGACGGTGAAGACATTCCGTGAAGTTTTCGGTTGCGAGAGCTTTTGCCAGTCCGTTCCGGTGACAGGCGCAGAGGGGGTTCTCCGGTGTGTGCCTGGACGGCTTTTGGGGGCCGTTCCTCTGGTGTGTGGCTGGGGGACCGTTGCCGTGCTGCTGCCGGATGGCAACGGGAAGTGGCCGAAAATCTGTTTGAGCAATTCAGCGATCATTCCGCGTTGTCAGTGTCCAGGGCTTCCTTTTCCAGTTCCTTTTGGAGTTGTTCCATAAGGACATCACCATAGGAGCAGTAGTAGCTGAGGTAGTCGGTGTCGGCAAGAAAATCAATGGTGTCGTCACCAGTGGGGAAGGTCAGGAAGTCATCGTCGAAATCTTGCGGGGTGAGTTCCTTCGCCTGTGGGAGGCATGGGCAGTATTCGGCAAGGGCTGGCTGATGCCGAATCAGGCTGGACCATTCCTTGACGGTCAGTTCGTTCCAGCCGTTGAATTGCTGTGCCAGTTCGGGGCGCTGGCAGAGAAGATACGCCCAGGCACGTGCAGGAACCTCGCTGGCGCAAGGACATTTCTCGAAATACTGCGGAAGGTATTTGAAGATGGGCCACCACTCGCAGACATCAAAGTCGTGCCAGGGACAATGGTCGGCGGCTTCGGGGCGGGCGACGATGAGCTTGCGCCATTCGTCGCCGTCCGTGCATTCGACGAGTTGATTCCATTCGTCGGGTGTGATTTCCTCATGGGGATTGGCGACAAGGCGTGCGAAGAGTTGACGAACCGGCTCGTCATTTTGCAGGATTTCATTCAAATCGGTAGGTACTTTTTTCATAGGAGTCGTGTTAGGATGTGTTATGTGGGGGAAAATGGTCGTCGCATATATTTTATCCAGGGACCCCCGCCAAAATATGTCAGGGTTTGGTAAAAATAAGCTTTTTTCAAGACCGTATTTCCCCGATGGGGTTGCCAAATGGCTTTTCCGTACAAAAGAGGTGTTGGCTTTACTCATGCAAAAGCGCACCTCGATCCCTTGTTGGCTCAGAGGAACAGCTCGTTCAATAACCTTAGCGGGACAAGGCAAAAAAAGGGCGAGAGTTTTAAAGTCTCGCCCGGAGAATAGATCAGCCTGCCATGAACCATAATCTGTGGCGATGGCACTGCGCCTGACTCAAAGTCACGGAGCCAGGATCGAATCAAATACGAGGTCGAATTTTACCAGATTAGCTTTGTCGTCGGAGGGAGTCGGCGAGGGCGGTTGCGCCGTCGCGGTCCTTCCAATCTCCTTCGAGCATTGCGTCGATTGCGTTGAAGCGCAAGGCGATTTTGGCTCCGTGAAGAAGTTTTGGACAGTCCACACCTTGGGAATGACAGAGTCGGATTGCACCGATGAGGCGGTCTTCCCAGCCGAGCTTTCGCGTGAGGTCGCGTGCCACGCGTGCGATGGCGTCGGAGAGCAGCGGCGAGATCATCCGGCGGACTAGCTCTCGCGCCCAGGCCTCCCAGTTGGCAGGCTCGAAGTATTCGTCCACTCCTGCATATTTTTTGCAGAGCGCCGCTCCCGACTCTTGGATGAGCGCCTGGAGGGTGTATTCGACAATGTCGGGGAAGTTGGCGGCTTCACTCATGTAGTTGCAGCCGCGTTCCGCAGCCATCATCGCCAGAAGGAGATGGTTGGCGTTGTGGCCGTAGAGCTTCGCCTCCTCGAAGGGCACTAGGTCGGGCTTGGCGTAGAGATTCTTCATGCCGACTTCCTCGATACCAGGTGCGCTGGAGGTGTAGATGGTGTTGAACGCCTCCACGAGGTGTCCCTTTGCGAAGCCTGGCATGAGCGTGGGGAGGTCGTTTTCACCGGCTGCGAAAACCTTGCTCATCTTGCCAATCACCGTGTCCAGGCAATAGGTATTTGGGAAGTGGGCGTCAAGCGCGGTCTGGAAGTCGGCGGCGGCGGTGGTGGAGTTCTCCGAGGTGTAGATGTATCGGCGACCATCGGGATTCTTCTCGAAGGCAGCCTGCATCCATGGCGCGCAGAATTTGTAGAATTTCGTGGCGGGGAGGGCGGTGTTGAAGACCAGCGCGTCCTTCGCAATGTCGATGAGCTGTGGGAGATCGGCGGGGTCGTTCGGGTTGAAGACCTCGATGTTCTCGTAGGTGCGAGTGGTGATGCGTTCCGCCTCGGCAGTGTTTACCGTGATGGAGCGATGCTTCTTAAGCGCTGCCACGAGCGTGGGTTCCACTTCCGCCAGGACGATGCGGTCGAAACCGCCGTCTGCTGCGCCAGCCACATAAATGCCGGTCTGAATGGGGCCGGCTCCAATGCCAATGAATGTCTTTGCCATAAGTGCTTTGGTGAAAAATTATTATGTGTTTTATGCACGGGGCGAATGGGTTGCCATGAATTCACGGACTTGAGCAATGGGTACCGCGCCGCCGGTGGCGGAGGCGTCCATTAGGTTGAAAATCGCGTTTGCTGCGGCCAGATGGAGCGAGTCCTCTAATTCAAGCCCCTCGTGGAGCGCGTAGAGGATTCCCGCGCAGAAGGCATCGCCCGCACCGACGGAGCCGACGACCTTCGGAGGGATGTAGGAGTTGATGCGGCACTCCGTGCCGTCTGCGAGGCGTGCGTAGGCGCCTTCTGGAAAGTGGATGACCAGCTCCTGGTGGAGGCCCAGGTCGAAGAACTTCGCGCCAATTTGTGAGAGGAGCGCATTGTCGATGGAGTCGTCGGCCTTGCGCAGATTCACGCCGAAGGCGTTGCCGGCCTCGATTTCGTTGATGACGAGGACATCGGTGCCGGGCATGGCGGCGACCACCGCCTGGTGGAAGACCTCGGGCGCCTGGGAGACCAGGTCCAGCACGGTGGTGTAGCCGCGCTCGCGCATCTGGCGTAGCACGCGACCGCCGCAGGTGCCGAATTCGACATCCGACGCGTCCAGCCCGCCGAGCAGCAACAGGTAGCCCAAGTAGAAGATTTTGGCGGGGAAGTGAATATCCCCAAAGTCTCTGGGAGCGAGTTCGTTGTTGGCGCCGCGGCAGTGGAAGAAGGTGCGCTTGCCGTCGGCGGCCATGACCAGTGTGTAACTGGTGGGGGCGGTCTGGCTGACGGTGAGTTTCGTGCAGTCGATGCGGTCTTTCCGTGCTTCGGAGAGAAGGAATTCTCCTGCGGGGTCGTCCCCGATGCGGCCGACGGCGTAGAGCGGAATTTCCGGAGCCATCTTGGCTAGGTCATGCAAGACATTGTTGGGGCCGCCGCCGCCCGCCGGAGGCTCCTCGCGGATGATATCAGCAAGGTTGCCCTCTCCGGGCCAGCGATCCATTTGCTTGATTTGGTCGACAATCCAGTTGCCGGCTCCGATGATGCCGATCCTTTCCATTAAAGTTTAAAGGTTAAAGTTTAAAGGTTGGAGGTTAGACTATTAACTCCGTGAAGGTGCCGATGCTACATCCTTTATGAAAATTCACGGGTTTATGCAAGATGTTTACAGTTAGTCAGTTACCACTTTGGCAGAATCGTGGGGGAGGGTTCTGCCCAGTGCGGGACGCCGTCGGAATCCTCCCGGTGAAGTAGGCAGGTATGCACTGTCCCCATTGCGAAGATGGTGGAATCGCCATCATCGCCAGTGTCTGTGCCAGCATCTTTCGTGTAGAAACAGTATTGGGAGCGCACGAGTCGCCTGTCCTGGAAGGCGATGTCCAGTTCGGCGTTGTCGTATTCCTGCGGAAAGTCATCGCTGAGATCCGGGCGGTAGCTGTAGATGAAGACAATCTGGCCATCCTCGTACCGCATTGTGAAGGGCTCGCCAAGCATGGCGACCACTGTATCCGGCGAGTCGCCGAGGTGGATTTGGCGGAGCAGCGCCTCCCCGTCGAAGAAGCGGTTCCGGCTGATCTGGCGTCCTTCATAGGCCGAGACCAGGCGCCCTTGGCTGTATGCCAACACTACTCCGACGCTGTAGTTATGCGGGGACTGCCTGGACAATCGCTCGATGACCTCGGGGGAATAACTATAGATATAAATGCGTTCATCGTCCGCCAATTCCAGCGGCTCATTGGGACCGAAGCGCGCAACGGCCTCCTCTTCGGCGAGGCTGTTTTCCAGAAACTCCATCAGCTCTGCGCACGATGCCGGACGCCCCGTAAAGAACTTCTGGCGGGGCGGTGCCGGATCGTCGGTTGGCGTTTGGGTGAAAAATGGTTTGGGGGCAGACCGACGGTGGTCCAGGAACCAGGTCACGGCAAAGATAAATGCCAGAACTGCTATTAGTCCAATGACTTGTCGCTTTGATGGCTTCCTAGACATGGGGACTTGCAGGTTATGCTTCAAGGAGCCAGAGGCACAGCGGTGTCTCCAGCATGCGGGAGGCGTCGGGGGAATCGGAGAAAATTGACCTAAGTATTTTCATAACTTATTTATAATAAACTAGTTATTGACTTTTAACACCAACGAGGTTCGGGTGGGGAGGTAGAGAGAAAGGTGCGCAGGGCCGTCAGGGGTATCGGTCAGGGCGTAGAAATGTTGGTCGGGCTGAACGCGTCCGAAGCCGTTGAAGCGTTCGGCGTCGGAGTCCAGCCGCAGGAGATATTCGGCGGCTTGTGCAGGAATGGGATAATTCTCGAAGGAGTCGGTGGGATGGAAGTTAAAGACAAAGAGGAGATCTCCGCGGGAGAATGCGAGTACATGGTTGTCCTGGTGGATTTTCACGAGTCGGACGGGCTGATCGAAGAACTGCGGGTTCTCGCGGACGAGGGCGAGCATTTCGTGGTCGAAGCGATTGAGGGCCTGGAAGCGCAGTGTCGGGTCGTCGCAAAGATCCCACCGCCGTCGTGCGTGGTCGTATGACCATTGGTTGCCGGTACGTGGAAGGTCCAGCCATTCCGGGTGGCCGAACTCGTTGCCGATGAAGTTGAGATAGCCGCCGCCGGCGGTGGCGATGGTGGCGAGGCGTGCGAGTTTGTGGAGGGCGACGCCGCGTTCCACGGCGAGGTTCTGGCTGGCCAGGTCCATTGCGTCGTACATCGCATTGCCGACGGCGCGGAAAAGGAAGGTCTGCCCGCCGACGATGGCCTGGTCGTGGCATTCCACGTAGGAGATGGTCTTTTCCTCCTGCCGCCGGTTGGTCAGTTCATGCCAGAGTGCTCCCAGGTCCCACGTTTCGTCGGGCTGGTCGAGGAGTTTGAACCAGTAGTCGGTCACGCCCATGGCGAGGCGGTAGTCGAATCCCATCCCGCCGTCCGCCGTGGCCATGCCGAGGCCTGGCATTCCGGAGACATCCTCGGCGATGGTCCATGCGGTGTGCTCTGGCGCGTATGAGCACTGGTGGCATAGTTCGTTGGCAAGAGTGAGGTAGGCTACGGAGTCCCAGTCCACGTTGGGCGAGAAGTAGTGTTCATAGCTGGTAAAGGCATGATTGAGCCCGTGGTCGAAATAGAGCATGCTGGTGACGCCGTCGAAACGGAAGCCATCGACATGGAACTCCTCAATCCAGTATCGGCAATTGGAGAGGAGGAAGCGGAGGACCTGAGTTTTGCTGTAGTCGAAGCAATAGGAGTCCCAGGCGGGGTGGCTGCCGCGTGCATCGTCGTGGAAGAACTGTCCGAGTCGTCCGGAGAGCCTGGCCAGGCCCTCCAGCTCGTTGCGGACGCTGTGGGAGTGTACCAGATCCATGATTACGCGCAGACCGCGGCCGTGGGCGGCATCCACCAGTGCCTTGAAGTCGTCCGGAGTGCCAAATAAGTCGCAGGGCGCAAAATAGTTGGCGACATGATAGCCGAAGGAGGCGTAATAGGGGTGCTGTGCGATGGCCATGAACTGCACGCAAGTATAGCCGTCGTCGGCAATGCGCGGGAGGATTTTCTCCTGGAATTCTCGGTAGGTTCCCACGTGCGGTTCCTGCTGGGCAATGCCGATGTGGCTTTCGTAGATCAGCGGGAGAGATGACGGCGTGAAATCATCGTTCTGCCAATGATATGATGTCACTGGATCCCAGACGCGTGCGTTGAAAAGGCATGAGCCGTCGGGGCGGCTTTCGCGAACGATGCTGTTGGCGGCGCTGGGCAGCCGCCATCCGCTGCCTCCGGGCCATTCCACAAAGAGCTGGTAGGCCTGACCATGGGCGAGCATTTGCTCCGGGACTTCGACTTCCCAGTCGCCATTGCCCAGCGGATGTAGTTCAAACCATGGCGATGTGGTCCAGTGGTTGAACTCGCCGAGCAGTGTGGCGGCGGTGGCATAGGGGAGCCATTCACGGAAACGCCAAGTGCCCCGTTGCGTGCAGTGAAGACCGTAATAGAGATGCCAGTCCGCGACTTCATGGAGATTTGCGTGGCTGCCCAATAATTCCTGCCGTCGGTCCGTGACAAATGTCTCGCGCTGGAGATAGTTTTCCAGGTAAGGCACTAGATATGGGTCTTCCTGGAAAAGCTTTGGCAGGAGTTGGTTGTGCAAATGCCCCATGAAGGCGGAGTTCTTAGATTTTCTAGATGATCTAGAGGTTCTAAAGACTGCTAGTGCTCTCCCAAGAGCACTAGTGTTCCTTGTTGTCCTCATCCCAGTCCACGAGTTTGCGATTGAGCATCTTCTCGTAGAGGTCGATGTACGCCTGGGCGGTCTGGCGATGGTTGAAGCGTTGCTTGGATTGCTTCATGATGCGGGCGATTTCGGCGTTGCGGATTTCCGCCGGAAGGTTGTAGAAGCGCATCGCCTCGTCAATGCCCCACTGTAGTCCTGCGTCATCAAAGAACTTGAACACAAAGCCGTTACCAGTATGATTCTTGAGATCCAGGTGCTCCACAGTATCGTGGAGTCCACCGGTGTCGTGGACGATGGGGAGGCTGCCGTAGATCGGTGCAATCATCTGGGGGAGTCCACAAGGTTCGTAGAGGGAGGGCATCAGCACGAAGTCGGAAGCCGCATAGCCCTGTTGCGAGAGGCGTTTGTCGAAATCCAGCACGGCGATAAGATTGTGGAAGTGATGCTGGTCGGCGATGGAGCGGAAGACATGCTGATAGGGGCCGTCGGCCACAAAAGCGAACTGGACCTGCTGGTCCCAGTAGCGATGGATGGTGTTGTAAAGGATGTCCGAGAGCAACTGCGGACCCTTCTGCACAGGGTCGAGTCGCGAGGGCCAGAAGAAGAGCGGTGCATCGGGGTTGACCTGGAGACCGACTATTTGCTGGAACGCGACCTTGTTGCGGCGGCGTGCCTCGGGTGCGTCATCAATCGTGTAATGGTATTCCAGAGCGGGTGCCGTTTCGGGATTGTCCTCCGGGTCAGGCGCATTGAGGATACCGAAGGCCACGCCAGCGTAGTATTTATTGGCGATTTCGCTACGGATGTATTCGGGAACGAAAGAATGGTTCCCTTCCACGATTTCGCGCAGGAAGGTCGGCGAAACGGTGTTGATGAAGTGGCTGGCGAAAATACCGCTGGTAAGGAAGTCCACGCGGTTGGACGAACGGCTCTCCTCGTAGGACCATGGCGGGCGTTCGAAGTAGAGGTTGCGCCAGAAGAACGCCGCGTCGATGCCGGCGTTCTCAATTTGCTCCATCGTTGTCTTCTGGGTGTGGATGTTATGAACCGTGAAGAGGCTTGGGATGTGCATCCGCCGCGCGAAGGCAGGAACCAGACCGGTCATCCAGTCATTGCAGTGGATAAGATCCGGCTGGATCTCTGGAATGGTGTGGTTGATGACCTCACGTTGGAAAGCCAACGAGATGTGAACGGAGCGGTTCGGATCCCCAGAATAGACACGTTCGCGGTAGTTGAAAATGTAATCCTTCGCGAAATGAACTCGTTCCTCGGGCATCCGAGTGGTCAGTTGCACACGGCGTCGCTCGAAGTGGTCCAGCTTGTCTGGGTCGATATGGTAGAGCCGACGATAGAAGGGCAAGGCCACATGGACATCCGCGCCCATGTCATAGAGCGCGGCTACCAATGATGCCGAGACATCTGCCAGCCCGCCCGCCTTTGAGGCGTATGAGACATGATGCTGGTTGGAGACATCATCATACTGGTTGGTGCCGTAAACATTATTGACAATACTCTGGGGAAGGTAGGTGATCTCCGGAGTAACCACCAGAATCTTCGGCTGGTTGGAACGAGGCTCGCCCTCGGCACGTAAAAGTTGGACAGAACTGCCGGTATCGAGCAGTTCCTCGTCGCTCTTGACGGGCGCCAATTTGGGACTTTTAGGGACAGACATAGACAAAAATGTCGCTTATTCGACAATCAAGACATTGTTCCAGTCGCCTCGTTCGTTGCAGGCATGTTCCTGATTGGCGGGATCAAGAATCCATTCGCCATTGACGACAAACTTGTACTCATGGCGTCCGGGAAGGACGAGGCAACGGATGGAGTATGTCCCATTGCCTTGTTTGTCAATGAGTTGCTTAGATAGTGGATCCCAGTTGTTGAAATCTCCGGCGACATAGACGTCCTGGCCGGGGGCTCCGCAGTAGGTGAATACCACGCGGTGACCGCGAGGCTGACCAAGCTTAAATCCATGATAGCGTTGGCCTTTTGGACGATTTTTGCTGCCTGGTTTGCGACCACGCGGTTTTGGGGTGGTGTCGAGTTGGCTGCGGACGGCGTCGCTGAGTCGTTCCAGATCGATGTTGGATGATTTTTTCGTCATAGTGGGGCACCGTTGATTGTTTTGGTTGCTCGATTTTAGAAAAGCTAAAAATGGTAAAATACCTTAGAGATAATTGCAAAACTCTCACCCCAATTGTCTTAACGGCGTTGCGCGATGGCTGCATCGTTCAAGCTCTGCGTGTGACCACGCTTCGCTCTCGCTTTTTGCCTTCGCTTGTGGCGTTTTGGCACTTGGCCGATAGTTTTGCGATTACCTCCTTAACAGATTTATGGGGAAATGAATGAAGGAAAATTAGCGAATCCTTACAATATAATGTCATTTTCCCGAATTTAAAGTGCGATTGGCAAAAGTTGTGGTATTTACCCTGAAAAACATACTGTTCTGTTATCTAATTTGATAATTTGTGACTTAGCGATTATTTCTATGATTTCCTATAAAGTCTATAACCCATCTGGGAAAATTGATATAACCCAGATGGGAAGTGCGGGGGGGCTATGACCGTTCTGCGAGGGTTTGGATGATAAATGTCTCAATGACCGGCACAGTAGGTTCCAGAAGAGTCTTCCGCAGGGGGAGGGACTTGAGTTGTTCAAGGGAGTCGTGGCGAGCAAGCGTGTCGTTGCCAAGTGCTTGTCCAACTGCGGCAGGGAATTTTCCGGGGTGTGCGGTCTCCAGGCAGAGGGTCTTGCAACCAGGGAGCGGATTCGCCTCTGCGACTGCGACGCCGACCGCGCCGTGGGGGTCGAGGAGTGTCCCATGGTTTTCAAAATGCTTCTTAATGGTGGCCAGGGTGGCGGAAGTGTCTCCGCGCCCTGCCGCGAAGACTGGATCGGCACCTTGCAGGGTGATGGAACCGGTCTGTTCGAACTCCTTCATCAGTCCCTTGGTTTGCAAAGCATTCTCGCCCAGTCGGTAATAGAGATAACGCTCAAAATTGCTGGCGACTTGGATGTCCATCGAAGGGGAGAGCGTGGGCTGGACGGCGCCTTTGGCATAGACTCCGGTGTTGAAGAAGCGCGAAAGGATGTCGTTTTCGTTGGTGGCCAGCAGAAGCCGAGCGATCGGGGCCCCCATGCGTTGGGCGACATATCCGGCGAAGATATCCCCAAAATTACCCGTGGGCACGGCGACCTGGATGGCCTCATGCGAACCACTCTGCTCCTGGACGCGGAAGGCACCCCAGAAATAATAGACCACTTGCGCCAGAATCCGCGCCCAGTTGACGGAGTTCACTGCGCCGAGGTGATTTTTCTGCTTGAAAGGCAAGTCGTTGAAAATTTGTTTCATGACCCGCTGGCCATCGTCGAAGGTGCCCTTGATGGCAATGCAGTGAACATTGGCGTCCGGCACCGTGGCCATCTGGCGTTCCTGCAAGGGGCTTACACGCCCTTCGGGGTATAGGATGAAAATCTCGATGCCAGCTTTTCCGCGCACTCCGTGAATGGCGGCGGAGCCGGTGTCGCCAGAGGTCGCGCCCAGAATATTCAGGCAACCGCCGCGTTGACGCAGAATCTCTGCAAAGAGGTTGCCAAGGAATTGCAGCGCGACATCTTTGAAGGCCAGAGTCGGTCCATGGTAGAGTTCGGCAAGATACAGGTTATTGCCGTCCAATGGTTTGATTGGAACAATATCCGTGGTGTCGAATGTCGCATAACTGTCTCGGATCAGTTGTCGGAGAGTTGCGGGGGGCAGGGCGTTGCCAACGAAAGGACGCATGACTTCGAAGGCCAGGTCGAGATAGCCGAGGCTCCGCCAAGAATCCAGCGTCGTGCCATCCACTTGTGGAATTGCGGCGGGGACCAGGAGTCCGCCATCGGTTGCAAGCCCCATCATTACGGCGTCGCAGAAGTCCACCGACTTAATGCCGCCACGGGTACTGAGGTATTTGGATGCGTCCAAAGTTTTTTTCATCATCGTTTATTTGCTTGAACATACCACCCATTTTAAAAAAGAGTGATATATTTACTACTTGAAGCAATTTTAAAGCTTCCATGCCCAAACGGCGCTTCCCGGCAGCCCGCGATGATTTTCATCTCCGAGCCTGCCACAGAGGTTTTGCACGCAAGGGAGGCTGTGGTGTTGGTTGGTTTCTCTGGGCGACCGTTTTGAAACCACCGCAATTGCGAACTTCGAATCCGCTTGGGAACCAGGCAGTCTCCAAGTCGCTCTAATTTGGTCAACGGGCTAAATATAACCCGGTATTTTTTTCCTAAATGACACGACAAGCAGTAATTTTCCTGGCTCCTGGCTTTGAGGAACTCGAAGCTCTTGCGCCGGTGGATGTCTTTCGGCGCGCTGGGTTGACGGTTTCGCTGGCGGCAGTTCAGCCCACGGCGGAGGCGTCGTTGCTGGTTTCCAGTGCCCACGGCGTGCGAATGCAATGCGACAACCGCGCCGAGGAGCTTTCAGCGGAGGAGTGCCAGCTGGTATATCTTCCGGGCGGGATGCCGGGCGCAACCAATCTTGCCGCTTCGGCAACTGTGCTGGAGTTCGTGCGAAAAGTCCATGGGGCTGGCGGGACGGTCTGCGCCATCTGCGCCGCGCCCATCGTGCTGGATGCGGCGGGATTGCTTGCGGGGGTGGAATACACCTGCTATCCGGGGTTCGAACGCCACATCCGGAATGGCTGCTACACGGGCAAATTCATTCAGAAATGCGGAAACATCCTGACTGCCTGTGGACCTGGAGCCGCATTGGACTTTTCATTGGAAATTCTCCGTTCGACCGGCCTTGGCGCAGTCGCAGGCTCCCTGGCTGAAGGGATGCAGTTGCGGCGATAGCAGTCCCTGGCCGCTGATTGCGGAGAAATGTCGATTTCATCATCATTCACCATTTTACTCATCCAATCACCGTGAAATCCTTCCTGGCTATCTTCAAGCAGACCATTCGGTCCGCGATGCGCTCCAAGGTCTTCCACGTCCTCTTTGTCTTGATTCTGCTTTGCGTCATCGGTTTGCCGCTGACCATCAAGGGGGACAATACCGCATCTGGCTTGGTGCAGGTTTCGCTGACCTACTCGCTGAATTTGGTCATCGCGTTGATTTCGGCCTCGACGCTGTGGCTGGGTTGTTCCCAATTGGCCACGGAAATCGAAGGCTATCAGATCCATCTGGTCACCACCAAGCCTTGCCGACGCTGGGTCGTCTGGGCCGGCAAGACGTTGGGCGTTTTCCTGATGCACGCAGTCTTGCTGGTCATCTCGATGTTCATCATCTATGCCTTGACCCTCTATCGCCTAGGTGCCGCACAACGCTCCGGGCTCTTCACCGAGCAGGATATGGAGAAGCTTCGGCAGGAGACGCTGGTCGGCCGTCGTTCCTTCCGTCCCACTCCGGTTGCCCTCTATGACGATATTCAGCGCGAATATGAGAAGCGAGTCAAGAATGGCACGGTCAATCCAGAGGACAATCCGAAGGTCGTCAAGAAAATGATTCAGGCTGAGCTCGTTCAGGAGATCATGAAAAATGTCTCCATTGAACCGGGTAAAAACCACTCCTGGGCTTTTGAGAATGTGCGTTTGGGCAAAAATGATCCGGTGCTCTATCTGCGCTTCCGCCTTTATACCGGAGACATCACCGACACCGACCAGAAGCAGATTCCCGTGGACTGGGGATTCCAGGTCTTCAAGGACGAAAACGGCCAGGCTCTGACATCGGCATCTGCGGAGAATGCAGTGGTATGGTATTCTACCATGCAAGGGCGGATGGAGGTTGTTGATGGCAAGCAAATGGTTGTTCCGCAACCATTCATGATGCCAGGTGGAACTTGGCAGGAACTTACTACCATGGAACGCGGGGAGACGGAGTTCACCACTTTGGACATCCCCATCCTGTCCAGCATGGTGGTCAATGACGATGCCCGTGACCGCGTGGTGTTGCACTTCCATAACTTCGGGGATCTCTATCTGCCCGATGCAGCAAGCGTGCCGTCGGATGATGATAGCCAGCACGCCTACAACAAGTTGAAGGAAAACTACACTGCCATCTTCCATGTGGTGGATGGGCCAATTTTGCTCTCGAAGGTCACGGGATTCTTCAGCAATTTTGTGCGTACGATGTTGATGGCGATTATCCAGCTGGCTTTCATGGCAGGGCTGGGCTGCACTGTCGGCGCCATCTTCTCAACGCCGGTTGCGGTCTTCGTGGCCATCTCCTACTTGGTCATCGGGCTTTCCGCCACCGCCGCCGTGGAGGCTCCGCTGAAGAATCCTGATGGCTCCTACATCTACGCCAATGTGGGAGCGCGCATTCTCCACTATGTCGCACAGGGGGTGCAGTGGTGCGTGGTCACTTTGGATGAGCTGGACTGCACCAGCGACCTTGCCAATGGCCGACTGGTGGAGACGGGCGACATCATCTGGACATTCATTCGCGTTTTGATCCTGCGCACTGGCATCCTGGCCGGCGTGGGCATCTTCATCCTCAACCGCCGTGAACTTGGGCTAGTCGTCCGCAAGGCATAGCGTCCTTCGTTCATGAAGGAATCCATTCCCCCATT
>JAFXSU010000292.1 GCA_017525435.1 Victivallales bacterium | reverse complement strand
CGCATCCGCTTCACGTTCTCCAGGACCATTGCGATTCCGCCGGCGCTTGTCCGGTACTTCTGGGAGAACCGCTCGGCGAGCTCCACGGGGACGAGCCGCTCGAGGCGGAACTTCTTCACGCTGTTTCTCCAGATGGAGAGGCGCTGGCGCGCCCCGAGCTTGTCGAAGCGTATCGAGTAGTCGAAGCGCCGCCGCACAGAGTCGTCCAGCGCCCTTGCCGGGGCGTTCGATATCCAGACGGTAGGGAGCTTCGTCTCGTCGAGAATCGAGTTGATGACGCCCTTCTCGGAGCCGGACGACCCCATGCCGCCGAACATGGCCGCGAAGAAGTCCATGCTCGTGCGGAGCAGCTGGTCCGCCTCGTCCACAAGCACCATGCTGCTCTCCCTCGGCACCTGTTCGTTGCAGATGCGGATGCCGGTCATGCGGCTCTGCGGCGAGTTGCGCTCTCCGTCGCGGTCGCCCTGGCGAATCTCGAAGAGGGCGAGTCCGAGCTCCTTCGCGAGCGTCTTCGCGAAGCTCGTCTTGCCCGTTCCCGGCTCGCCGTAGAAGAGGATGTTCACGCCGCGCCTGCCGGACTTCGCGGACGATATCATCTTCCGCAGGATTGCGCCGTGCTCGTCGGCGAGCTTCCCGTAGTATTCCCACGGCAGCGCGTCTTCCACGGACGCCTTCTTGTAGAACTGACCCTCAAGCATCTCGCCGTCGCCGCTCTCGAGGAATTGCCAGAATGGACTGCCGCGCTGAAAGTCGCCATCGCCGTCGAGCGCCTCGTAGCGCCTGAGCCGCCCCTTCGCGGAAAGCGCGGCCGTCACCGCACTTGTCGGACGTTCCGTGGCCATCGCAATGAAGCGCGCGCGGTCGTTGCGCCCGTTCGTGCACCCTACGGGAAAGTCGTCGAAGCACGTCATCTGCCTCACGGCCGCGTAGGTGAGGATGTCGCGCTCGACGTCGCTGAGCTTCAGCACACGGCAGATTTCCTCCATCCGCGTCTCCATCGGGTCCTTCCGCCTGCGCGAACGCGTCTTGCGCCGCTCAAGGATGTCGCACCACTCCTCCAGCATCGCGCGGCAGCGCACCCTGGACGCCTTGTCCATGTTCCAGAGCTCCCGGATGACGTAATCCACATCATGGGCCACGCGGATATCGACAATCTTCTCATCGCAATCGTCTTTGCGTCCGTGGCGCGAGACCCGGCGCTCGCGCTCCGCGCTGACTCCGTCGCACTTGGCCAGCGTCTCGAGCGGGAAGTACCGCTTGAGAAGCGCCTGTGTCTCGCCGCTGCTCAAGTTGTTGCCGTTCGCGAAGATGTCGAAGAAGTCGCGGTCTTCGACATCGCGGTCCCAGTTCCGCATGAAGTTCCTGAAAAAGTGCAGCTCCTGCGTGAAGAGCCATCCGTCGCTAATGTCGTTCCTGAATTTCTGCATTATGTTGCCTCCTGTTTTTGTTCCGCCGCCTTATTAGCAACTCCCATGCCAAAACACCACAAGCCCCAAAACCTTGCGGCCCCGGGGCTTGTTGTGGTCAAAAATTGACCGTGCGATCAGGATATTACCTCTTCCTCCCCTGTCGCCCCCCTGCACAGCGCCTCGTTGCGGGCGTTCATCAGATGGCAGTTGTCGTAGTTTACGGGGAAGACCGGCACATCGCTTGGAAACGAGCTGAGAATCAGCTGGCGTCCGTCGGCAAGAAACCGCGAATCCTCGACCGTTGGATCAAACCGATGCGGAAGGCCATGCGCGACAGTCTTGATCCACCGGGCGAACGGCTCCTGCCGCAAGCGCCGTTCCAGTTCCTTCTCGCCCGGCGAAAGAAAGCCACACACGGGCAGCATCCCGCAACGCGCCTTTTCAACCATCCGCTCGATCTCCGGCAGATGCTGCTCGACCGTCATCTTGCGCGTCAGCCGCACGGGAAACATGAAAGGCGACGCGAGAAGCGTCAAGTCGCCTATGGCGGTCCACGAAAGCGCCGGATCGAGGACCGCATGCTTCAGCCCGCTCCTGCGCACAAAGCGATCGGGGTTGAGCGTCTTCCACATCTTCCGCGCCGGATTCATCTTGATATACTTGCGAACGACCGCCAGCGGACATCCGGCGTTGACGAGCAGCATCCAGAAATGCTCCTCCCACACGAGCGGTGCCTTCTCGCCGATCAAAGGCGCGACCAGGTCTTCCCCTCGCGCCTGAAATGCTGAAACCAGTCGAGAATGTCGAATTCCCGCACCTGGTGGTAATCGACGATCAAGAGCAAATGGAGATGATCGGGCATGATGATGAAATTGCTCGCCGTCAGGAACGGCCATCTGTCATGGATGCCGCGCCACAGGGCGGCCATGGCCTCGCCCGCCGGCGTCAATTCAACGGTGTAGCCGGGCCTTCCATCGCGATCCACCTTCTTCACGATGTGCGAGAGAACAGCCTTTCTTCCCCTCACGCAAAATGTGAGAAAGAAGAAACGCCGCCCGCTTTTGTCGAATTGCAATCTCATGCGACAAGCCTTCCTTGAACATCAACCGGGGGACGCCTCCCCCGCCCCCCTCGACAGAGCCAATCCCTTTCCCAACGGCCGCGCGCCCTCCTCGACCACCAAGGCGGTGCTTAGTGCGCAGCTCCTGCCGCCGTCCGCCGAGGCGGGGCTCGGGGCGCTGCTTCTGTCGCCATCCGCCAAAGCGGGGTTCGGGGCGGAGCCCCGGTTGTTTTCCGAGATTCCCAACTAGTACAGATATTCCAAACATGCTCTATATTATACCATAGCCTTGATTGTCTTCCCCTGGCCTGCGAGGCCCGTTATCACGCCTACCGGTCGCCGTACTTCGCAATTAGCCGCTTTATCGTCCAACCCTGCCTCTTGCGCCACTTCGGACAGGAATTTCTGATCTTCAACATTACTGTCATCCAAGATATTTACCAACATTTGCCCTCCGTCATCCTCCATGCACGCCACAACACCATAATGACGCGCTTTATCCAAATCCTTGACACAGCAAACACACTCTTCATTGCCACCATCATATACTCCGTGCAGATAGGCACAGGCCAATTTCGCAGCAGCAACGCAATCGCCAGCATCGGCCGCCTCTTTCAGTTTTCTGCACTGAAGGCTTTCGACGCCTAGCTCAGATGCAAAGCATGCTTCATCAAACCCTCGCTCTACTGCCTTCTCAAACCAGCGCCGTCCCTTTTCGACATCTTTGAATTCACCTTTCGAGTAGAACTCAATCAACTTGAAGAACGCAAACGCAAACCCTTCATTGGCTGACTCCTCGAACAGTTTTAATGACTTCGCGCGGTTCTCCTCACCGCCTTGCTTCATGTACCAGTCGGCTATGCCGCATTTAATCGAACGGTTCGGATGCTTCGCCAACAGAAACAACCACCAGTCAATGTCGTCATCCGACTCCGCCAGCAGGAAGTCCGAATCGACCTCGCCGCCGCGATCTTCCATGACCGAGCTGTTGTCTTCAGGATCAATCGGAGCCCAATCAAAGTCTTTGCCTTTAAGATAGCATGAGTATGCCTTCTCGAAGTCTCGCGGCAAGTTCTTCCCCGCCCGATACTCATGCCCAAGCCATAGGTTCGCCTTCGCCGATCCCAGTTCTGCGGCCTTGCACAGCATCTCCCTTTCAATCGCTTCATACCTGGCATCATGCACCTCCGCCGTCAATTCGCCCACATCGTCGAAGCACAGCTCATAGAACGTAGCATCGCTTGCAGACCTGGCAAGTTCCACTTCTTTCTCAAGAAGCGCAACATACCGCGCATCTGCGCGAAGCGCCTTCCATTCCAACTTCTCTCCCCGCGCCACAAGTTCGTCGTGGCACACCTCGAATTGATCACGCATCGCATTCCCTTCGCTCATCGTTTTCTCCTTTCATTAAAAATGGCAACCAACCAGTAGCAATATCCATGCCAACAGCATTTGAGCGGCTGGTCAAATTATGAGCAATCTACTACTGCCCCAAACCGGCAGGCGCGCGCCCCGCCACCACTCTTTCGCCTGCTTTTCCTAATCAGAGTCTTCGGCCAGAACTTCGCGAACCAGCCGACCGAATCGCGCGGACGGGGGAATTTCTCGTTTCGATCGAACTGCGCATCCGCTTCCCGCATCGTCTTGAACCGCCCGTTCCACGCGAAGTTGAGATGGTGGTAGGCGTGTTCAAGCGAAGCGGCAAGGGCACCTTCCCGCAACGGCCAACGCAAAGGCTCGTCGCCGACGTCACCCTCCCGCCGCGTCCCGTCCTTGGCATACTGGATCGCATCCTGCAACAAGTCAAGTTCCTGCGTCGCCTCACGCACATGAAACTCCAGCAGATCAAGATTCAACGACATTTACATCTTCCATTGAGCATATTCGCAGACACTTTCTCCACATGTTATGACATCCTGTCGCAAATGCCGATGAAAACACTCGCCGACGGCATATCGCTCGCTTATTCGTGACAAAGGTCTTGTCCCTGCGGCCATTCCATGCCATGTTCAATTCGACATAGATTCTATGCAACCTGCGGGCAAAGGCCTTTTCAGTAAGCGATTGCTGATCCACCTTCGTTTTGAAACCTTCGGGGCGAACGATTTTTTGCGGCAAGTCACCGCCAAGCTCTTTCGCAACAAGATAACATAGAATGTCAAGTTTACGATTCGCCATTTGGATGCCAAGCCTTACAGTCGAAAGAGATATTCTTCGTGAGCTACCGAACAACTCACAATCATCCTTTCTAAACCGGATTGTCCTGTCCTGTGGCCAAAGATCGGCAAAATCCGCCGCGTCCGGGAACTTCGTCCATCTATTGGCGTCTCGCTCTGTAAAGTTCCATATCCGATCCTCTGGCGCATGGCGGCAGTTCCACGCCCAGTTGATATGATGAAAAGCATGTTCCATACACACAAAGAGTCTTCCCTCGCCAAGAGGATTACGTTCCAGGTCCCGTGCAATCCATGCCATGTATGATGAGTCATGCCGCCGTGGACAATCACTCGGCAGCTCGCCGAATGTCAGATAGTGCAGTTGCCAATGCAATCTCCTAAGTTCTCCATTTGCCTCTTCCAAGTTGGATAAAATCGGCTTCCAAGTCAATGTTTTCATTTTGTCACCTCGAAGGAATATCTGTTTTTGTTTGCATATCGGAGTTCCTTACTATTGTTGAGTTCAACTCCCTCATAGCAACATCCGTGCCAACGATATTTTAGCGGCGGAAGGCGCATCCTGCGCCCTTCCGCCGCTAAACATTTCACCAGCAGATCAAATTATGAGCTACCACCTATTACCCCAACCGGTAGGGCGTACCTCCTGTTCAAGAATAACCACGGCCTGTGAACACTTGTGAATGGGATTCCAATGCAACTTCTCGTCACATTGTCCCATCAATGCATCATGGTACTTTTCAAAAAGCTATTGTTCCGTAAAGTTCTCGTCCAAGTCTGACACTTCAAATCTCCTACATCAAATCGCTCTCGGTGCTGCTGATGTCGATAGCTTCGGCAGCACGAAAGAGGTCCTGGCCGTAGCGCTTATTCTATGACCTTTCTCACGTCCCAATTCGTCAACGCCCATTTTACGATGCGTTCTTGCCTCTGCTTGATGGATCCCACCGTCCACATCTTGCTGCCGTCGGTGCCAATCTCAGCGTAACTGTCTATCTTTTTCTGTTGCTGTAAAATTCCCCTCCCATAGTCATCAAGTTTCTCGGCAAACGGTTTGTTGCCAATCGAACTGTTCTGGCTTTGCGAAGCGAGAACGAGATTGCCAAGACAATTGAGCCAACCGCCGGAAACAATACCATTCTCAGGACTCTCCTTGATATCGTATTCACCATATCCATTGGCAGGAGCATCTCCACCAGTCTCGGTCTGAGGAGCGATGTGTTCAATACTCTCGTTTTTCATCATCTCCTTTGCCGAAACTGGAGCAACATAGCCATTGTCGTAGAGAGAGCGCTCATATTGCCACAACAGGTAATTGTCGACTCTGTTGCCGTAGAACCATTCATTCAATCGTCTTTCAACCTCCGCATCGCTCCAATAGCCCCACCATCCATTTACTATGGCCTCAACCATCTTACCAATCTCGACCTTAGCGGATGCCTCATCAGAAATTCGCTTTAGGTGATCATTAAGCCTTGTCTGTATATCGGCACGGCCTCCGCGAATCAAACTTCTAAATGTCAGATTCTCCATCAAATGCATTAGGCTGACAAATAGCGGCGAATCATACTTAATACCCTTCAACCACGCTCTAATAAAGAATGGATATGAACAGGCCATATTGTTTAAGAGCCGCAAGCGGACTGGATACTCATCTCCATCCTTTTCGAACACCTCTACAAATGAAAACGCCGAAGCAAGATCGCGGACAAACGCCTTTATCCATGAAATTTGGTCTTCTGCTTTCGACAACTCGTTTTTTGCCCCAACGATTGCATCATCGGCATAAAACCCATTACGCGAGCGCCAATAATTGAGAAGCACATCATCCTCATCGACATTGATGCGCATTATCGTCTCGTAGATATGGGCAAATCGAGTATCAATCTCGTCAACCACACTGTTCTTTTCCTCCTCGTTCTTGCCTTTCATGTAAACAGTCATCATCAAGAACGACTTGATTGTCTCCAGTTGCGTCAGTGGTTTGCCGCGATCATTCTGGAAGGCGAATATCCTTGCGGCCATACCGCGATCCATTACTTCGTATGTGGTGATTACAGCATTTTCCATTCGCCTTACAAGTATGGCGATCTTCTCCGGTGCTTCAGCCTTTCTCAATTCTTGAACAAAGTATTCTTTTGCTTCCACAATATTCTTCTCAGACTGAGTATTGAAAACACTCGGTCGGCGGCAGTCTCCATCAACGATGAAACTCTGGAAGAGAGGGTTGTCATACGGAACGGTTTTCAGCCTGGGGCCGAGTTCCGCATCCAGGAGATAACGTCTCCGCCATATGTTTACGTCACGTCTGTATTCTTCGTAAGCCGCAAGAATGTCGAGTGCTGCACTTATGAATATGACACATGTTGTCAGACGCTGCTGTCCGTCAATGACGAAACATACATCATCATGCGTCTCAAAGAGATAGTGTCCGAGGTAATATCCCGATTCTGCATCCTTCAGGTCTTGCAGAAACTGCTTCCACTGATCCCTTCCCCAACTATATGCGCGCTGGTATTTCGGGATTTCAAATCGAATTGCCTCTTTGCCGAACAAAGCGGACTTAAGGGTTTCTTCTCGTGAACTAGCCATTTTAGCCTCCTACTTCCTCGCCATGAAGTGAATGTTCTTGCGCCACACCACAGAACTTGCCAACCGAGGCGATTCTCACGCGCTCGGCTGGCATTTCCCGCATCGCACTACCGCGCTGGACTGTGTTTACCGCGTTTCTGTCCATTGGGATGACGATTACACCAACCATTGCAAAGCGACCTTAGCGAGTGATATTTCTCACCGCAATAGACACATACATACTCGCTCTTTTCTCCCCCTTCGTACAGGGCATGCTTGCCTTTGTTCTGTCCGCTTGGATGCTTTGGGCACCACCTATTCAGCAACACTCGTTCATTGCTTGCAGACTCGCCGCAATATTTGCAGTAAACGCTCATTGTCATACCTCCTTGTTGTTTGTTGGCTTGCGATAAGTTGATAGCAAATGTCATGCCAAGACTGAAACAGGCTGATTTGGAGGTGGTTTTCGTTCAAAATCTGAGCACTGGTAAAAATCAGAGCGGACTTCAGTTAACTCAGCAAAGCGAAAAACACTCCAGCACAGGCGAGGGTGTCGTCAATGGCGTCGTGGCTGCTGATGCCGTCGGTGTTGAGCGCTTCAATCAGGTTTGCGAGCGAGTAGCTATCCAATCCCGGGCGCAGATGACGGGCGAGTGCGACTGTATCGCAGGTTTCGATTCCATCTGGCGCAAAGCAGAGGTCGAATTTTCCGCACTCCTGATTGAGCATCCTCATGTCGAACTTGTTGTTGTGCGCCACGAGCAGCGCATCGCTTCCCAGAAACTCGAAGAACTGGCGCATCGCCTCTTCAGGCGCAAGACCATGCTTCGCGAGGAAATCCAGCGACAAGCCATGTACCCCTTCCGCCCAGGGATTCATTTCGCACGAGGGGCAGATGTACGAATTGAATGTGCGCGTTTGAACGCCATTCACATACTCCACGGCGGCTATCTGACAGATTTCATCGCAGCGCGAGCAGCCTGTCGTCTCAGTGTCAAAAACAACCACCCGCCCACTCCGGGCGTATTCCGCAATCTTCGGCAATGTGTTGGCACATATTCGCATGATACTCTATCCTGACAATCTACACCACCGGGTCGCCGCAGAAGTCGCGGCGACCGCAGTCGCGGCAAAAGTCACCTCGCCAGACGGAATCGAACTGCTCTACAAGCGGTTCGACAAGTGCGGGATCATCGCTGAGAACGCCGTTTTCGAAGTTGCGCTTCTTCTCGCTCTTCGCGCCCATCCCAGCACCGGTGAGATTCGCCGAGCCGAAGTATGCCTTTGCGCCGTCGACGATGATGCATTTGAAATGGACGCGCGGACACAGCATCCGCTCCATCGCCGTCCAGAGCGTCGGATAGCGGTCGAAGTCGTCGCGCCAGTTCGAGCCAGGGTCCTTCGCATGGATAAGCCGAACCTCGACCCCGCGCTTCACCATCCCGTCCAGCACCTCCAAGAACGGCACCATGTCGCGACCACCAATATCAACGTACATATCCTTGATGTCAGCGGTCGCAATCCACAATCTCTCCCTCGCCTGCGGCACAATCCCGCAGACGACGGAGGTGTAGATGTCGCGGTTGGAAAGAAAGGTAGTCATGTGTCACACAGAAAAAGCGTCCTGATTTTCTTGAACTCGTTTATCAAAGTCAAACTAGACTTACGGCAATTTGGATGGTTGAATGCAACAAAATATATCTTTCGATCCGAGTATGGCTTAATGTACAATGTTGAATCAACTCTGTTGAAATCAAGGTTATCATAATCCGAAAACAGCGGCAGCACGCTGTTCTTCAGCATCGAAAGCAACCATGTTCCACAGCAAACAAACACAACAGGAGTATGCTCAATATAAATTCCAAGTTGCCGTTTTAGGAATTCTTTATCTCTTTCTACCCGCTCACGCAACGCATTCATATCTGTTTTATTGCGACCATCCTCTTTTTTCAAGTTAACGACAGCTATTGACTTGAGAATATCTTTTCTCTCTGCTTGAGAAAAGACCTTGTCTGTCCCAGTCAGCCACTTGCAAACCGGATTCCAGGTATGCCCACCATTGCCTGGCGCCCCGTCTTTCACAAATCTCGCCAATGAACCATCATACGCATTGCCAAACTGATTGGCTTCTTTAAGCACAAAAACAAACCGACATGGAAGACTCGCAAATGCCTGTTCGTCAACAACACCATCGCGGACAAACGCATTTTTAGATGGTCTAGCATCTTCCCATTCTGCAAAAAGGTCGCTTTCTTGGTTTCGAATGTTATCCATTACATTGTCCTTTCTGTTAGTAGATTAGAGCGTTAACTGTCTGTACACTACCGCATCTCGCGCCGAGAAGCAACAGAAGATGACCTCCATCTCCTCTGCGCACTCTGCGTCTCTGCGCCTCTGCGTTAAAAAATTCTTCACCTCCCGCACGGCAATCTTCGCGGCGTCTTCAATCGGGTAGCCGTACACGCCTGTCGAGATGCAGGGGAAGGCGATTGACTTGCAGCCGTTCTCCGCCGCGAGGGCGAGCGCGTTGCGGTAGCACGCCGCCAGTTTCTCCGGCTCGCCATGCAAGCCGTCGCGATAGACCGGCCCGACGGTGTGGATCACGAACTTCGCGGGCAGGCGGAAGCCTGGCGTGATGCGCGCCTCACCCGTCGGACACCTCACGCCTGGCCTCACCTCCGGCACCTTGAGGCACGCCTTGTAAAGCTCCGGTCCGGCGGCGCGGTGAATCGCCCCGTCAACACCGCCGCCACCAAGCATCATCTGGTTCGCCGCATTGACGATGGCATCCACCGCCAGCGTCGTGATGTCGCCTTGGATTATCTTGATCATTCCGCAAAAGCCCCTTTCGGTTTTTAGACATGATTTACAGGATTAACAGGATTAGGGGAACGGTAGACACGGTATTTGTGTTTGTGTACGGACATGGCCGGCCCGATAACCTTGTAGCAAAGTTCATCAATACTCATAATCTTGTAAATCCTGTTAATCCTGCCCAAAACATCCCCTACAGATATTTCCGCACGGTGTTCCGGCTTACGCCGAGTGCTTCGGCGGTGCGGGTGAGGTTCTGGCCGTACTTCTCGTACACGCGGCGCACATGCAGACGCATCGCGTCCTCAAGCTTATCGGGGATGCGTCCCGACTTCAGCTCAAGGTTCCCCGAAAGCCCTGCGTTCATCTCTTTGTGCTCGCGCATGAGAAGATCGAAATCGCCTTCTTCCAAAGCGGTCGCCCTGTCGAGGATGTTGATGAGTTCGCGCACGTTGCCGGGATAGTCGTAATCCATCAGCGCGGCAATCTGCTCTTCTTTGAGAACGGCGTTGTCGTGGAACTTGCGCCACCATGCGTTGGCGATGATCGGGATGTCGTCTTTGTGTTCGCGTAGCGAGGGCGTTCTCAGCTGCACCACGTTGAGACGCTGGTAGAGGTCTTCACGGAACTTGCCATCGACCACGAGGCGCGGCAAGTCGCGGTTTGTAGCCGTGATGAGCCGAACATCGCACTTCAGCTCTTCCCTGCCGCCGAGGCGCGTGAAGCGTCCGCCTTCAAGAACACGCAGCAGGAGTGCCTGGACCTCCAGCGACATCTCTCCAATCTCATCAAGGAAGAGCGTGCCGCCGTCAGCCTGGAGGAACAGGCCATCCGTCCTCTCCACGGCGTTCGT
>JAFXSU010000291.1 GCA_017525435.1 Victivallales bacterium | reverse complement strand
TCATTTCGGCGAGGTTCGCGCCCTTGCCGCCCAGCAGGTTCCGCATCTCGGCATTGCCTTCGGCGCCATTGCGTCCAAAGCGATACACATATTTGACGGTCTTCTTCGCAGGATTCTTCTTCACTTCCGGCGCGGATTTCTCTTCCTTCACGCTCTTCGCAACCGGGGCCTTTCTTTTTTCTGCTTTTGCCATTTTTTTTCTCCTATTCGGACTGCCCGTGATTGAAAACTGCCATCAGGGGAGGCGTTTTCCTGTTGAAGGAACGACCTGAAAAGCAAAAACACGACTGAATTATCTTATAAGTACTTGCAATGAAGTAACTTATAGAAGTCAGCCGTGTATTGTGGCACAACGGAATCCCCGATGGCGGAGACCGCTACTTCTTTTTAGCGGCTTTCTTGGCTTCGTTGATGCGCTCGCGGACACGGGCTTCATAACGCTTGCGGCGGGCGCGCTTCTCGGACTTGGTATGCTGTTGACTCATCTTGAAAAATCTCTGTTTTATGATGGATTTGCTTATGTCAAAAAGTAAAATAACATAATATATTTCATAATAAAAGAATTTCAAGACAGCACTGCATTTACGGGTGGCGTTTGAAGTCTCTTTTCACCGCCGAATCCCCTAAGACGGGTTATAGTACCAATTTGCTAGCACTGTTTGTCATCCTTGACGGGACTTTGACAAGACATTTTACCTGTTGTATCCCAGATTTCCGAAATGCATTTCCTGTTTGCGCTTAAAACCTATGAAGACACAGACGCCGTATTGGATGTGCGTCAACTGGCTTTATTGGCACGCAAACACGGTCATCATGTCACCTTGCTGACTTTCGAGTCTTCCTCGCCTCCTGGTTGTAACCACGCGGTCAAGATTCTCACATGTGCGAAGGGTTTTTTGCCATGGTCGAGGCACCGGCTTTTCCAGCGTGCCTTTGACCGAGCCATGGCCAGCGGCGAATATGACATGTCGCTCTCCTTCGTGCCAATCAAGGGTGCGGATTTCTACCTTCCGCGTCGATTTGCGGCTTCGCCGAGTCTTCTGGACTTCTTCCGTCATCCGCCCACCCTCCTTTGGCAAATCTGCCATACGCAGTTTTATTCCTATTTCACGTATGTCACAAATCGCCAACGAAACACCCTTCAAGTGAAAGGCTGTGTCCCCCGGGCGCGGCTCTTGCAGATTGGCCCGGAGTTCCATGCGGAGTGCATCCCCCTTCACGATGCGCAAAGCCAAAACCAGTTCCGCAAGGCGCTTTCGTTCAGCAGCAAGCATATCGTAGTACTTCAGGTGGCTGACGACTGGTATCGACAGGGAGTGGACCGTTCCCTGGCCGCCTTGGGTGCCTTGAACCCCAGCCTGGGCACCGTCTGCCGGTATGTCTTGATCAGTCAGGAGAGTTCCCAGCGCAAATTGGAGAAGCTGGCGGAAAAACAGGGCTTTTCGCCGAATCGTGTCCTCAATCTTGGCAAGCAATATACTATCAGTCAGTTACTTACAATTTCCGACTTGATCTTGCATCCCGCCCGTGAAGAAGAGGCGGGAACCATGCTCACTGACGCGCTTACCGCCGGAGTCCCCGTGGTCTGCACCGACAATTGCGGATACAGTATCTTCCTCCATAAGACTTGCTGCCCCGTCATTCCGGCTCCCTACCACCTGGCGGCCATCACCGATGCAATTTCCTTCGCCATCGTTCATTTGCCAACTTTTAAGAAGTTGATTCCCAAGGAGTTTTCCCATCTTGACTTGCAAAATCGTTCCGCCCAGCTGCTGCATGCTTTGGAAAGCTATCCGCGAATCGCTGTCCGGCAACTGTCCACGGCGGAATTGCGTGAGATTGTCGCTATTCATCACAAGAATCTCATTTCCAAGAAGACATTGAAGAATGAGCGAAAGCGCACCGCGAGCCGTGTCGTCCATCAGGGCATCCACTATCTTGTCAAGGAATTTCGACCTCGCGAATGGTGGCATTTCACCTCCTGCGCCAACCGCACCGAGCGCGGAACTGCTCTTCTAGCGCGTTATACTCCGCAGGTTTGCGGAAAATATCACGATCGCACCAATGGGAGCGACTATCTGGTTTTCCATGACTGCGGGGACGGCAATTTCTTCCAGGCGGAGTATGCCCGAAGACCGGATGCGCTACAGCTCTACTCCGCATGCGGGCGGCTTCTGGCGGAACTTCATGACGCAAATATCCACCACCACGACACCAAGCCCGCGAATTTCGTGCTCAACGAACGATGCCGAGGCGAATGTGCCTTGGAGGTCTGCCTGGTGGATTGTGACAATGTCACTCGAAGTCCCATCCCGCTTACTGCCCAGACGCGTGCCCACAGCCTTGCGCAATTCATCGCCGGAACCGGCAAGATCGCGCGCCTCGATCCGACTCTGTGGCGACAACTCGTCAACGCCTTCTGTGACGGCTACAGTGCCAACGCCCAAATGCCTGTCGGCGACCTGGACCAAATGTGGCAACGCGTTTGGCACATCATCGATACCCATCAGCACATTGAATATACTCTGCCGGATATTGCCCTTGACGAGTCCACCCAGTTGAATGTCAATGACAAATGAGGCTTTTTGCCCCAAATAACTCATCTAACGAGGTAGCATGAAAAAACTTCTTGGATTGTTCACGATCTCCGTTCTGGCTCTCTGCCTTGGCGCCGCCGACTTCGCCCGCCCGCAGTGGATCCACTACCCCGAACCCGACGCCGAGGGCATCGGCAAGGACCGCTTTTTCTTCAAGGAGTTCGTGGTCGGCGACGGCCTCGTGGATGCGCGGGTGTTTTTTGTCATTGACGACTCCGGCTATGGCTACCTCGATGGCGTTCGGATTCCAGAGTCCTGCCGTCTCCCGCGCGTGGAAACGACCATCGATCCCGACTTCGCCTTGCTGCTTCCACGGCTGGTGGCGGGGATGCTCGTCCACGGCTTCGATGTCACCGAACAATTAAAAGCCACTGGAGAGCACACGGTTGTGTTGCGTGGCGTAAACGGCGGGGGACCCGGCGGAGCAATCTTCCGCCTGCGACTCCAATATGCGGATGGCCATGAGGAGAACATCGTCTCCGACCAAACTTGGCAGACCGCCAAGAACAATCCGGCGGAGCTGGACGGCGATGTCCCCGTGGCAGTCGCCTCGCACGGCGACATGACCATCGAGCCCTGGGCCTCCCGCGTGGACCTCACGATGTTCTACCCGGCTGCCTATGCGCAGGCGGTCCGGGAACTTCTGCACACGGGCGACACCGCGCTCTTTGAACGTATCGAGGCACAGCTGGCCACCGAGAGCAAGCCGGTGGTCAAGGTCTTCTACGACCAAGGCAAGGCGATGCTGGACATCGATGGAAAGCCCTGCGCGCCAATCCTCTACTCCACCCACGCTCACGAGAACTTCACCAACCCCGATTTTGTCCGAAACGTCATCGGCTTCCGCGACGCGGGGCTTCACCTCTATGTCATGGGCGTCTCCATGGAGCAGTTTTGGCTTGGTCTCGGCAACTACGCCTTCGAACGCTTCGATGCGATGATGCGCCAGCTCCTGGCTACCGACCCGGATGCGCGAGTCATCGTCCCCATCTGCTGCTCCTATCCTGTAAGATGGTGGATTGATTCCCATCCGGAAGAACTTGTGCAGTATGCATCTACCCAGGAGCCGCCGCCCGACAGGAAAAACGACGTGCAGTTCTCCAAATTCCGCGTGCCCTCCTACGCCTCGAAACTCTGGCAGGAGGACTTGAATCAGGCCATACGCGACCTCGTGGGATACATCGAGTCCACCCCCTACGCAAAGCGCGTGATCGGCTACCGTCTGGACTCCGGAGTCTATCTCGAATGGCACCACTACGGTTTCAACGGGCAGATGCCCGACACCTCCGCCCCAATGACCGCGCACTTCCGCGAATGGCTCCGCGAACACTACGCCTCCGAGGCCGAGCTCCAGTCCGCGTGGAACGACCCCGCCGTCACCTTCGAGACCGCCGAAGTCCCCGGCGAGGCCGCGCGACTCCACCAGGGTGCCGGCTCCTTCCGCGACCCCGTGCAGGACCGCTATGCCGTGGACTACCTCAAATGCCTCGCAGATACCGTCGCCGACTTCCTGCTTGCCGGAAACCACACCATCAAGGAGGCTTGCGGCCGCCGTGCCCTCGTGGGCAACTTCTGCGGGTATTTCTTCGAGATGGTCTTCCAGTCCGAGGGCTGGCATCAGGCCAACGACCGCATTCTCGCCTCGCCGGACGTGGACTTCCAAAGCCACCCCACCGCCTACGGCTGGCCCGTGCGCGACTTCGGCGAACCACAGCCCGCCCGCAGCCTCGTCTCCGCCTATCGTCTGCGCGGGAAGCTCTCCCTCACCGAGGCCGACACCCGCACCCACTTCTGCACCGACCAGCCTGGCCATACCTTCTGCAAGACCCCGCGCGACGACGTGAATGCACTGGCCCGCGACTTCTGCCAGAGCCTCTGCCGCGGCAACGGCTTCTGGTACTTCGACTTCGCATACTGCTGGTACCTCTCTCCGGAAGTTCAGGAGTATTTTAAGAAACTCCTTCCCATCTGGAATCTTCCCGCCGACAACAACACCGCCTCGGAGGTTCTTCTCGTCGGCGACTGGGACGCGCCGTACTACGCCGGAACCGAAAAGATCCGCCCCAGCCTCCACCACATCTACCAGCAGATCCGCGAACTGCCCCACGCAGGAGCGCCCTTTGATGCCGTCGCCACTCTTGACCTCCAGAACCCCGCGCTTCCCGACTACAAGGTCTATGTCTTCCTCAACATGCTCACCCCGAAGCCGGAAGTCCTTGCGTTCGCCGAAAAGCTACGCAAGCAAGGAAAGACCATCGTCTGGTTGGATCATGCAGGATATCTGTCGGAAAATGGTTCACAAGTTATTGGAACTAAACAACTTACTACAATAGAAGTCGAGGCGGTGGACGAATTGGTGGACGCCGAACTCGAACTCGTCTCCGACGGCTCGAAGAATGAATCGCTCTACGGCGCCCACAACCCCGTCGGCCCCACGCTCAAGGTTGTCGATCCAGAGGCGGAAATCCTTGGCTACCAGCATGGGACACCAGTCTATGCACGCAAGATCGGTCCGAATGGCGCGACCGACTATCTCGTTTCCGTCGCCACCATTCCGCGTGCAGAATGGCGGCGCATCTTCCAAAAGGCGGGAGTCTTCTGCTACAACGATGACGATGACGCGGTGATTTACGCCAACCGCTCTTTCGTGATGCTGCACCTCGCCAAAGGCGGCTCCCGCACCGTCCACTTCCCGCGCGAGGCAAACGTGAAGCTCCTCCTACCCGAAGAGCAGGACTTGGGGACCCTCAAGGACTACACCTTCGACGCCGAAGACCGCACCACCTACCTCTTCTATATGCAATAAATACGGAGAGCCCTCGCATGAGCGGGCGGAATCGCAGTAGGTCTGTTTCCTATGGCAACAGACATTAAACAAACGATGAAAAATGGGATGCAGACGATGAAAAATCCTTTAAAACTCCTGTTGCTTTTTTGGGCATTGGCGATTGTTGCCTCTTTTCAGCCTCTTGCCGCCCCGAAAAGACTAGTAGAGTTTGAGGTCAAATGTCCCGAAGGGACGGCACCACATGGAATCTGCTTTGCGGAATACCAGGGGCAGGAAATCATCGTCTGTTGTATCTGGAAATTATACGGCATCAATATTCAATGCTATCAGGGATATGATCTGAAGGGGCGGCTTCTCCAAATACCACAGGAGGAATTGGAGAAATGCTTTGGGCATATTTTGGAAGGTGTCAAATTCGAAAGAAGATATACGTTGAGAACTCGGGAGTTGAAAACTAAAATCGCACAGCGTTCAGTGGCATTGCTTGATAAATGCATTTATCCAAACGGGAATTGTTGCATTTGGGTGGATTACGAAAAAAAGTTGACCTTGGCAAATGCAGTGTGGAAGGTTCCGTTTTCGCATTATACCAACTTTGAAAAAGCCCTGGATGATTATGTTTCTGACACCGCCACGTATTCTACCTTTGATATGGATCACGCGACCATCCCGTGTGGTTCAAAAGACAGTTTTGGTCCTGTTTTCACGGCGAGTAATGTCACTTTCAAACCATACCAGTTTCATATCTGGGGAATTAGCGGGCTAGACGGCAAAGAATTGGCTTACTACTGTAGTTCAAAATGCGGAGAGGGTAAAGACGAGGATTTCTTACCACACGAAGCCTCTTTGGACACTTCGTTGCAGCGTATTGCGATTATAGGGTCTGTAAGAAACGTAGATAGTGGAGGACTATGCTTCTACGACTCGCCAGGAAATTTTATCGATGGGAAACCATGTTTTCGGTATAATGTTCCACCTGAGTATGATATGCCTTATAATTCGGATACTTTTTTCTTGTCTTCGGACATTTTTTGCATGGCCATGCGAAAAAGACAAGGAAGGTTTGGTTTCACTGAAAAATGCCATGCCCTGCTGTATAGTTTTACAGAGAATCGCATCATTGCCGATGTGAAACTGAATCATCGTCTCTCTGGTTACTGTGACGTGTGGGAACAGCCTTGGTGTAGTCTATCCCAAGATGGAAAACGTTTGGCAATTGGCTTTCTGCGAAGCTCCATCATGAAAGCAATGTTAGGCCGTGAACAATGTTGGATAAGGGTTTATCAACTCGCACCCTAACACGTTTGTCGGACAAGGAAGAATTATATCGTTAAGGTGTACAAATCGTTGATGGTGACGTGGGAGGGCTTTTCCCTCCCGCTTTCGTCTTCAAATATGTTTCCCAAATAAAGTATATAATTCCCTTTTATTTCCTGCAAAAAAGAACCTCACCACGCTGAATTTTACAGTATGATGTCTTGATTATCCAGGATTACCTTCGATTATTTATTTACAATCCAACGATTCTTAACACAAGTTGTATGATTTCACATAGTTCTATAATATATTCTAGAATGTCCTCTGATTTATATGGTCAGGGTTTCAGGCAGCCAAGCGGAATGACTTTCACTCCATCGGAACGGGTATAGGCCATTGTTCCGCCAGTCAGCACAATCAACAAGTCTGGTTCCCGCAAAGGCACTTGTTGTTCTGTAGCATTTTTCTGCCGAATCAGCGAGACGATTTCACACAGGTGCTTTGCTCCCTCATCAATCTCCCGACTGCCCAATTTGAATTCCAGAAGTGCATATCGGCCGTCATCCAGGTGAAGCACGCCATCCGCCTCCAGCCCATAGCGGTCCCGATAGTAGGAAAGATGTCCCCCATGTTCCGCTGAGTAGACTTTCAAGTCGCGTATGCACATCTGTTCAAAGAGGAAACCGAAAGTCTTAAGTTGTTGTTGTAGAAGCTGCGGTGACAGCCCTAGCGCGGCCGCAGCGATGGCGGGATCCACAAAGCACCGTTTCACCGCACTGCGGATGGTGGTTTTGCTGCGAATGGACGGGCACCAGGCTTCAATATCCTGCACGATAAATAACCTGGTCAACGCCCCCAGATAATCATCCACCGTATCCATGGAGACTGAAAATTCCCCAGACGCACCAAGGTCAGCAAGGATTGAAGCTTTCTTGGCCAGAGTAGAGATATTTCTGGCGTATGAGCGCAAGAGTGCCCTCGCCACACCTGGATTGCGATGTTTCCCGTCAACTCGGGAAATGTCATCTTCACAAATGGTATGGATATAATCTTTCGCTATTAGTAGTTTCGCTGAGTCGTTGTTCCCTCGAAGTGCGGCTGGCCAACCACCGCGACATGCAAGGAAAATCAACTCTTCAATGGTCAGATCACACGCAATACCATCCAGTTCGCATTCTGGATGATCAAAGAGTCCCAACAAGGAAACCTTGCCACTGGAATCCTGCGACTCCCATAGGCTCATTGGCATCATCCGAAGACGGGCGATGCGTCCTGTGCCCGAATGCAAAATCTTGGATTTGTCCACCGTGTTGGAGCCAGTCAGGATGAATTGCCCTGGCAATCCACGTTGATCCAACACGGTGCGTACGGAATCCCAAAGTGACGGGATGTCTTGCCACTCGTCAATCAGTCGTGGCGTTTCGCCCTGAAGAAGCAATGAAGGCTTTGCCGCTGCGGTAGCCAGGTATTCCTCGCGCATGTCAGGATCCTGGAGTTTTATCACGCTGCGTGAATGTTGTTCCGCAGTGGTCGTCTTGCCACACCATTTGGGACCTTCTAGAAGTACGGCTCCAAAAGCATCAAGATGCTCAATGAGAAGTTTGTCTAATGTCCGTCTTAAATAATTCATATTCAACTTATCTTGAGAATCTATTAAAATTGTAATCGGTACTTTTGGGGTAATTCAATCGGTACTTTTGGGGTAATTCAATCGGTACTTTTGGGGTAATTTAATCGGTACTTTTGGGATTGCAAATGAAACTCGCGATAATTCAGCCCGTTATATGCACAGCAGTGGTTGAATGCAACAAGGGACTGTCCCCAGTTTAAGTTACTTATTTTTAATAACATTGTCAAGTAAATTCAAGAGTTAAGGTTATAGTAAAACCGCGACAATGACTTCTTTCTGCCAGTGCTTTTGGCTTTACCATTATGAAAACAAGACTTCTGGCCATTTGGACGGCATGTTTGCTCGGCATTTGCCTAGCGCAGACTTTCGACCTTCCATTTTTCGCAGAAAACGAGCGCATTCCCCTCGCTATTTTGCTTGAGGCGTTCAAACGGGATGCGAACTCAGAGATTTTCCACCGCGACTACGGGGACGACGTCTTTGACGTCAAGCACCAGTGGATGGTCACAGGCGAGGAAAAGACGGCTTTTCTGAACACTTTCGGGGAATGGCTAGGTGCCGAATCCATTGAGCTGGTAAACTTTGACGGCTTCCGGGACATGGTGAAGGAGTGGTTCACCATTTGCTCGGATGACGAGGCTTTCGGTTCCCTGACGTTTTCCCTTCTACCCTTGGAAGAAAATGACGAAGAAGATGCCGGCCGACAATATGTTCGAGTAGAATATATCCGTCCAAACGAAGAACATACTGCTGATTGTTTTGTTTGGCAAGGTAACGTGTCCAAGAGTGTCGAGACCCTGCCGCAACTTCCTGCCGGGCAGGAATTATACCTAGACATCTATCGGAGTAGCGTCAAGTTTGCCCGTTGTCCAGCGTGGTGCGAGAACATCACGCGCTTTGATCTCAAGAACCGCAGTGACAAGCCCGTCCGTCTGTTGCGGGCGACCGCCATCAGCGACTTCATGAAAATCAAGTTCACGCCATGCACCCTGCCGCCAGGCGAGCAGACAACTCTGGAGATTTCGGTGAAGCCCGATGCTTTTTCTGGCAAATTCGTCCGCGAGGTGCTTCTGGAGACGGATGCTCCAGGGCAGGAGTTCATCAGGCTGCCAGTCAGCGGCATAGCCCTTCCAGCAGTCCAAGTGATTCCCGAAAAACTACCACATGATTCAACAGGGAAATACATGCCGAGAGTGATTTCCCGGCAAGTTTATCGTACTGGAATACCAATGCCAGTCAGGCCTGGCGACCAAGAGGTTTGGCTTGGGGGGCTCCGTATCGGAGAGACGCGCATCCAGTCCTTCCAGTTGATTCCGTATGACAAGTCCTTCCAGTTAAGTGTCCTGGAACAAGAACAACAGGGCGATGCGGTAATCAGCCTGTCCCCTGCTCCCGATGGCTACCGCCTGGACGTCACCGTCTGCCCCGCAAAAATCGAGGAGGAAGTCGAAGTGCGCTGTACCATCGCCATTGATGCCTCCGTAATGCGCAACCTCTATGACGACCCCCTTGATGATGAGAAGCCGTTTGTCTTTGCCGTCCCCTCGCCACTTGAAATTACCGTAAGTTATTCCATGGAAACGGAGAAATAGGATAATTTTGGGAATTATACAGTTGACTTGCCTAAAGCCATTTCCCGCGAAACACACGAAAGACACGAAAGGAACTTGATTGGGCCGGTGAAGCCACCATGCTTCGCACGAGCGGGTGCCCCGCCATCGACGGCTCGAAAGATTGCCTTTCGGCCGTCTCGCCCGGGGCACTCCGCCG
>JAFXSU010000290.1 GCA_017525435.1 Victivallales bacterium | reverse complement strand
TGGGACAATTGGGACATGTGGGACAATTGGGACAATTGAGACATGTGGGATAAGGTAATCGCATACCACTGTCCCATTTACCCAGTAGGCAAGTTAAAGATATAATTCCTCTTTGAAACGGGCTACTATTTGTTTTTGGCTATATTCCCTATAATGGCGCTTAACTAAGCTGTTTTTTCAAGCAGTAGGGGTACGGGGGCGGCAGCTCCCGTAGAATTTGTAGAAGTGCAATCAGGTGCCTTCTTGTGTAACAAAGCGTTGTATTTTTGCAAATAGCCGCCTAAATTTCGGCTATGTAAAATGGGCTGCTATTGGTAGTTTTGTTAAATAGTAGCCCAAATTTCTGACTATTTTCCCATAAAATGTGTGAATTCTGCTGGAAAAATGTCCCCAAAATGTGAAATTATGAACAAGGTGGATTGCAGATATCAACGCTGTTGCATGTTTCAATGCAGAGGATTGAGGCCAATGACGAGTTGCACAGGGCCGTGGCAATACCTGGTGTCCCCTGTTTTGCCAAGAATTTCCCAAGTTCCTTCGTTTCGTGAAGGAGAGTCGTTTTGAAGAACTTTTGAGGGGAAGGTACAGTAATTCCCTATTCAGAGATTATAGTACTGCAACTTACTTGTGGAGTGCAGAAAATGACTGAAATACGCAATATTCTTGTTCTTGGCGTCACGGGGTCGATTGCCGCATACAAGGCGGCGGAATTGACGAGCCAGTTGCGCAAGGCGGGCGTCGAGGTGCGAGTGATGATGACCGAGTCCGCCACGCACTTGGTGTGTCCTCAGACTTTCCAGACGCTTTCTCGGGCACCGGTGGTGACTAGCCTGTGGGACTCGCCGAATTGGCAGCCCCGGCACATCGAACTTGCACTGGAAACGAAGCTGCTTGTGATTGCACCGGCGACTGCAAATATCCTTGCAAAAATGGCACATGGCATTGCGGATGACGCACTTTCGACATTCTACCTCTCGCACGAAGGTCCGGTGTTGGTGGCTCCTGCGATGAATCCGCGGATGTGGAAGCACCCCGCCACTCAGGCGAATGTGAAAATGCTTCAGAAGCGAGGCGTGAAGTTCGTGGGACCGGTGGTGGGGAGTGTTGCCTGTGGCGAGGCAGGAATGGGCCGAATGGCCCCCGTTGAGGATATTCTTGCGGCTGCCCTGGAAGAGTTTAAAGGTTAAAAGCCTGGAAGAGCCGGAAAGCTTCCGAAGAACTTGCTTCTTGTTTATGATTTCGATTCTTACGCCACAAGGGGTTGCCACGGAATGCCATCCTGCACTTTTTCTAGACCGGGATGACACTCTGATGGTGAATTGTCCGTATCTGAGCGACCCGTCGCGTGTGGCGTTGTTTGCCGGCGCGGTGGGGGGGCTGCGGAGATTCCGTGAAGCGGGCTGGCGGCTGATTGTGGTGAGCAACCAATCTGGTTTGGCGCGTGGGTATTTCACGCGTGAGCAGTTGTCTGCCGTGACCGACCGGCTGGCGGAACTTCTGGCGGCCGGCGGCGTGGTGCTGGATGCAATCTATTATTGTCCGCATGGTCCGGATGATGGCTGCGATTGTCGCAAGCCCCGTTTGGGAATGATTGAGGCGGCGTGCCGTGATTTTGCCATTGACCTTGCGAAATCATGGATGGTGGGTGACAAGGCGGCGGATCTCGAATTGGCGCAGAATGCGCATCTGCATGCGGCGCAATTTCTTCCGAAAAAGGACTCGCAACTGTTGCCCGGAGCGGAGTTCGCCGTGCGCTCGATGACCGAATTGGTCTCGCGGATATTGGGGTGAAGGCATGGTCATGGCGGGCAAATCCCAAAAGAGCTGGCAAGAGCGCTTTGGTGCATGGGCGCACGAAAAGGGTGCGTCTGCCAACCGCATTGTGGTGCCGGAGGCACGCCTTTCCGCAGTGGCGTTGATGCGTGTGCTTGCCCAGCATCCCACGGGCGCGGTGATGGTGGCGACGGCGGACGCAGCCGAGGCGGAAGCGCTGGCCAATAGTCTGGAAGGCTTCCGGGAACTCCTGGGCGATGGGCGGCCGGTGATTCCCGTGCCGGAAGTCGCGCCTGGGCGCCGTCAGTGGATGCCTGAGAATGAGGCGAGCCGTTGCGCGGCGTTGCAGGAGGCGGTGGCCGGCACGAACGCAATCTATTTGGCCAGCGCAGGAACTCTCCTTTCGCAGACTCTTTCGCCCAAAGGCTTCGCCAAACGCACGTTCAGCCTCAAGAAAGGGGAGAAAATCTCCCTTCAGGAGTTGTCCAAGCGGTTGGTGGAATTGGACTACGACCACGAGTTCGAGGTCAATGCCCCTGGCGAGTTCGCCACGCGCGGTGGCATTGTGGACATCTTCTCGCCACTCTATGCAGATCCCGTGCGCATGGAGTTCTGGGGGGACGAAATTGACTCGATGCGCTTCTTCTCGGCGGAGACGCAGTGTTCCACCGAGCCGCTGGAGGAGTTCCGCGTGATTCCGCGCGGGACGGCGGTGCTCAACAGCGAGCCGGTCGAGACCACGCAGGTGATGGAGTATTTCCCCTCGGAGGTTCCGATGGTGCTTTGCATGCCTGGCGCAATCGAGCAGCATCTGGTGGACTATTGGGACGAGGCGCAGGCGGATGCCTGGCGGAAGGCACTGTTGACGCGCAAGGAACTCATTGCCGTTGAACTGCCACCGCTGTTGAGCGGAGCCACACAGGATCCCGATATGCTGAATGTCGCGGTGCTGGGCGAAGAACTCAACGCCGGGCTGCCGGACGAAGAGGGCGAGGGCATGGCTGTCTGGCACTGGCAGCAGCTCAAAAGCGAGTTGCTGCGCTGGAATGCGGCTGGCTACGAGCTGGTCGCATGCTGTGCGGGCGAGGGCGAAATCGAGCGCTTCCAGGAGATGCTTGCCGGCGATGCGCAGACTGCGAAATTGCCAGTGAAACTGGAACACCGCACCCTCACGGTCGGAGTGCTTTTCCCCAGCCAGAAGCTTGCGCTCCTAAGCGACCAGGAGCTCTTTGGTCGGAAGGTGGTGCGCCGCCGTCGCCGTCACATCGACTACCACTACGAACACGCCTCGCCGGACGAGGTGCTGGAGCTGGAGGAGGGCGAACTTGCCGTCCATGTGAACTACGGCATTTGTCGTTACCACGGCATCTGTCTCAAGGAGATTGGCGGGGAACGGCTGGAGGCGCTGGAGCTGGAGTTTGCCGAGGGTTCTCGCATCTATGTTCCTCTTGACCAATCGTTTCTCGTCAGTCGCTATGTCGGCGGAACCAAGCGCGAACCATCGCTCTCTCGGCTGGGCAGCGGCCACTGGGGCTCCACGCTGGAGAAGGCGGAGAATGCCGCATGGGATCTGGCTGCCGGGCTGATTCGGCTGGAGGCGGTGCGCAATGCCTCGCCGGGCTTTCAATTCCAACCTGCCGTGGACTGGGAGCGAGCATTTGCCAGCTCGTTCCCCTTCGCTCTTACCAAAGACCAGGAGGAGGCGCTGGAGGCATGCTATCAGGACATGGCTGCCGAAAAGCCGATGGATCGGTTGCTCTGCGGAGATGTCGGCTACGGCAAGACCGAGGTGGCCCTGCGAGCCGCATTCCGTGCGGTGATGAACAACAAGCAGGTGGCGGTGCTGGTGCCGACGACCGTGCTTGCCGAGCAGCATTACCAGACCTTCACGAGCCGTCTGGCGGAGTTCCCTGTGCGCGTGGAGGTGCTGAGTCGCTTCCGTACTGCCGCCGAACAGCACGCCATCCTCAGTCGGCTGGCGGGTGGCGAGCTGGACATCGTGGTGGGGACCCATCGGCTCGTCTCCTCGGACGTGCGTTTTGCCAATCTCGGGCTGGTCATCATCGACGAGGAGCAGCGCTTCGGCGTGCGCCACAAGCAGAAGCTCAAGGAGCTGCGCGCCAGTGTGGATGTTCTCACGATGACCGCTACGCCCATTCCCCGCACGCTCTACCTGAGCCTCTCCGGTCTGCGAAACCTCTCCACCATCATGACCGCCCCCGCGAACCGCCTGCCGGTGAACACCATCGTTGCCAACTACGACGAGGTGCTCATCACCGAGGCAATCACGCGCGAGCTGGAACGCGGAGGGCAGGTCTTTTTCCTGCACAATCGCGTTCACAGCATTCGGAAAGTGGAAGAATATCTCCAGCAACTCGTTCCGCAGGCGCGCATCGCCGTGGCGCATGGCAGGATGGAGGCCGACGAACTGGAGGAGGTTATGACGGATTTTGTAAAGGGCAAAAGCGACGTGCTTTTGTGCACCACCATCATCGAGTCCGGCATCGACATCCCGAACGCCAACACCATCATCATCGACCATGCAGAGCGCTTCGGTCTTTCCGAACTCTACCAGCTGCGCGGTCGTGTGGGACGCTATTTCCGGCAGGCCTACGCCTATATGCTTCTGCCACCGATGGGGATCCTGCCACGAAACGCACAGGAGCGCATGGCGGCCATCAAGCGCTTCACCCACCTTGGCGCGGGGTTCCGGCTGGCGATGAAGGACATGGAGATCCGTGGCGCCGGCAACTTGTTGGGCGCAGAGCAGTCCGGTCACATTGCCGCCGTGGGCTTTGACCTTTACTGCGACCTCCTCAAGGCGGCCGTCGGACGGCTCCAGAACCAGCCCGTAGCCACCCGACAGACCGTGCCTGTGGAATTGGACATGGTCTGCAATTCGCTCACGCCCGTCAAAGGGAAGCTCCAGGCGACGATTCCACCGGAGTACATCGACGACGAGACTGCGCGCGTGGGCATCTACAAGCACCTCAATGGCTTGACCACGCCCGAGCAGGTGGAGAACTTTGGCAAGGAACTCGCCGACCGCTTCGGGGCACTTCCGGAGGCGGTCAAGAATCTCCTCTCCGTCCACCGCATCCAGACATTGGCTCGGTCGCGTCGGCTGGTGCGTGTTTCCGTGGCGAATGGCCGCGTGGTCATCGAGACTCAAAAAG
>JAFXSU010000036.1 GCA_017525435.1 Victivallales bacterium | reverse complement strand
TCTGCGAAGACGAGCGAGACACAAAGAATCGTCAAGGCAATGGAAAGTCGTTTCATCATTGGAGCGATTGAGGAGTTGCGGTTGAACTTTTTGTTCCCAAGTAAGGACCTAACAGGCTGTCTGGGCTATGGGCATAAGGGCCTAAGCCTCAAACCCAATTAGGTGCCCTCGCTAGGGAGAATGACTACTTTTTCAGCACATATTTGAATGTTTCTTGGGTGATGGGGAGGGCGAGGTGGCCATCGGCGACCGGGAGGGTGTCGGTGCCAAGCAACTTGCCGTCCCGGCTGTAGCGTTCCACGGCGACGGTCGTGGCGTTGACTGCAATGCTCACGGTTTCCGGAGCCTTAAAGGGAGCCGGGGTTAGCTCCATAATATTGCCTGGAAGTTTTTTAAGCAGATAGGCACCTTTGGCATGGAAGAACGGATTGACGGGAGCATTGTCGCAGTAAAGAAGGCCGTCTTGCGTGCACAAGCACATGTCCACGCGCTGTCCATCCATCAATGCGGAGAAGGCGAGGTTCTGCTTGTCTGCGGTCACGGCGGCGAAGCCGTCGGGGGGCAATTTGAAGGGCATCCCGTTCAGCGTCACATTCATGGTCTCAGCGTCATTCAAGTTGGCGGCGACCTCCAGGCCGTTTTCATAGACGAGCTTCACCTGGTTGCAGGAAAGCGTCCCCGCCTTGACGGCGGCTTCGAAGGGCAGGTACTGCCCATCCACGTTGTAGAGGATCTCCTTGATTTCGACACCCGCGTAGAATTTCTGCATCGGCTGGATGAGGAAGTAGCTGGCGATCATGGCAGGTGTGGCGGAGGTGAACGGCGTGCCAAAGTAGCAGTCGGCGATGTGCCCCATGCTGCCGTAGGCGTACTCGTAGGCAAGCAGCTTGTAGGCGTATTGCTTGCCACCGTCTCTGGCCTTTTGCTCGACCAGGTTCAGCTGATAGCCGCAGTCGTTGCTGAGCGGATGGATCTTGCGCAAGTTGAAGTCGGGAATGACATTCATTGCCAGGCGTTGCGGCTGGGCGTAGCTGTTGCAGAGGCCGGCGAAGAAGAGCTGCGTCGCCCCCTCGGAGAGCACGGGACCGAAGGCCTTGCGTACCTCGCGGAGGCTCTCGGCGAAGACACGCCAGGGGGCCGAGAACTTGCCCGCCTCGGGTGCGCGTGCATCGTAATCGGTGTAGCGCCAGCAGGGCGGGCTGGTGACCTGGTCATGGTAGGCGCAGTTCGGGGCAAACTGCTCTACGTAGCTGGGATACCATTTCTCCTGGAGCGCAAGTATCCGTGAATTCTTGGTCTGACTGGTGTTGTTGAAACTGTAGAGCCAGCGGCCGTTGGGATCTTGGTTCATCATGTCTTCGTCCCAGGCGTCGAAGGACATTTCGCTGAGGAGCATTACGTTGGTGTAGAGGCCGATGCGGTAACCGAGTTGCTTGATGTCCTTGCAGAAGGCGGCGAGTGCCTCGTCGCCGCCGATGTCCGGCGTCGTGAACGGCTTGACAAAGGTAATCGGCTCATCAAACCGTTCGGGCCAATACATGCGGTTGATGTTGCAGTGCAGACGGATGTTGAGGTGTTCCATCCCGTAGTCCCGGCACGACTGCCACATTGCGAGTTCCTGTGCGAAGTAGTCCGGCGTAGGAGCGGTGATGTACCAGATTCTCGTGCACCAGACGTCGTTCTTCGTGATTGGGAGGTCGGGGTTTTGAGGGTGCGGGATGTTGGGGAGGACGTTGGCCAGCTTGCCGGCAACGGTGAGCATCAGACGTTCCCTGGCCGGGTTGCGACGGCCTGCCGTGGTGGGCCAGTAGTAGCTGCCGCCATTGATGACGGAATGATTGCGGACTACGTTGGTCGGGTCGGCCGCATCGCCTTCGAGGATATAGTTGTAGTCGGCGGAGATGGGGTTCAGCACGAAATGTCCGCGTGGCGTGGCGCTGGAGGCACCGAAGAGCCCGGAGGCGTCGGAGTTGTACCAGTCGAGCATGGCGAAGATGCAGCAGTCGTCTGCGACGAAGACGCCTGGCGGATTGCTTTTGACGTAGAACCATCTTCCCCAGTTCAGATAGGGGATTTCCACCACCTTACCCGCAATGCCGTCAAGGGCTCCGAAGTGGAACTGGCCGACATTGCCGTCCTTTTCCCCCAGGTCGCTGGCCAGATCGATGATGAGCGTGTTGCCCTTGAGCGAGAACACCCACTTCGCAGTGCGGGGCAGCTTGTTGTCAATCAAGTAGTTCCAGGTCAGAGTGAGCGTATCGTCGGTGGCGTCGGCGTTGGCCAGGGTTGCCGTGATGCGCGGGGAGGAGGAGTCCAGCAGGGAGTCCTCCTTGACGGGATAGACATTGTCCATTGCCCAGCGGAAACCTCCGCCCTGCATGGGGGTGAAGGTCTTGCCGTTCCAGGTCGCCTGGATGTCGCTCAGCGTGCCAGTTGCGGGACGGATGTCATAGCAGAGTTTTTGGTCGGTTGCGGTTCCGGTGCTGGTGAAGCGCCAGTGGTTCGGAGCGAGGCTTTCGAGCGTGACGGTGGTCGGCTCGGCAGCGGTCGGCAGGATGGTTTCCGGGCGGTTGGGAACCCCCAGCTCCTCGTAGGTCGGGATGCGAGCGTCCGCCAGCGGCGCCTTGCTGCGCTCGTAGAAGACGAGGTTGTCCAAGTAGATGACATGTCTGGGTGGCTCGTTGAAGCCAGTGAAGGTGATGGAGACGAACTCGGAGCCGGCCTTCATCGTCTCCTTCAGCGGGGCCATTTTCAGTCCCCAGCCCAATTCCAGAACATTGTCCATCTTGCCGGAGTCGTGGAGCTTGCCTTCCGGGTCGCGCCATTGGACGGAGAACCACAGCGCGGGCACTGCATCTCCATAGTCGGTGGCAAAACGCCAGACCGCGACGGCGTCGAAGTCGTTGGGGATGCGGATGGGGGCAGGTGGCTCCAGCACCACCTTCGTGGTGGGGTTCGGGGCATAGCCTTCCTTGAACTCGGCGCGCAGCACATATTCGCCCCAGAGGGTGTATTCCTTGCTGCGGCGGAACGAGGGAATCACTGCGCCCGAGACATAGCTCATCTTCCATCCTTCCAAGTCCTCGAAATCCACCAGGGGCTTCTTCCGTTCATGGCGGCCTTCGAAGTGGCGGCTACGTCCGTGGAGAACACCGTCCTTCACGACGTTGTCCAGAGGCACTGTGACCCACTGGCCAAAATCCGCCGGCTTCGTTATCTCGTCCGGCCCGCTGAAGCGATAGTCCTCGTCCAGCAAGAGTGCATTATCGGTCGGGATGGGCTTTCCTTCTTGCAAAAGTCCGTAGTGGGCGACGACTTCGGCGGGTGTCAAGGCACGGCTGTAGAGACGGACGAGGGAGACATTGCCGACAAAGTCCTTGTGATGCCAGCCCATGCTGTTGCCGATATAGAGTGGCTTTGCCGGAATATAGACTGGGATGCCAGGACCTTCGTTGGTTTTCAGCAGTTTGCCGTCGCGGTAGTGGCGGACTTGCTTTGGCGTGCCCGTCATGACGTAGTGGTGGAACTTGCCTAGTTCAAGCGGCAGTTTGAATGTTTCGGAGGGTTCGGCGCCGTCCTCCAGCTTCAGGTAGTCGAGGTATCCGTGGTCCCCTTCGAACTTCGGGAGGCCGAAGGCGCCATGCATCACGACCGCATAGCCACAGTCCGCTTCGTCTGGCCGGCACCATACCTCCGCCGTGAACCCCTCCTGCCCCCAGTCCGGTATGTCATTGAACATGACACGCTTGTTGTTCGGTGTCGGGAAATCCCATCCTTCCGCAAACAGCATGGATGAAATCAGAAGG
>JAFXSU010000289.1 GCA_017525435.1 Victivallales bacterium | reverse complement strand
CGCACGGCGACGCGTCCATCAAGGACGCGCTCGTGGTGCTGGCAAACAAAGGCTACTTCATTGACCGTCAGGGGAATTTCGGCAACATCATCACGGGCGACCCGGCGGCAGCCGCCCGTTACATCGAATGTCGTCTGGCGAAATTTGCCACCGAGGTTCTCTTCAACAATGCGATCACGGAGTTCGTGGACTCCTACGATGGGCGTGGCAAGGAGCCGGTGACTTTGCCGGCGAAGGTCCCGGCGTTGCTGATGCTGGGGTCGGACGGCATCGCGGTGGGCATGGCCACCCATATCTTCCCCCATAACTTCTGCGAACTGCTGGAGGCCGAAATCGCCATCCTGGAGGACCGTCCCTTCCAGGTGCTGCCGGATTTCCAGACCGGCGGGCTGATGGACGCCTCCGAATATGACGACGGGCGCGGCTTCATCCGCGTGCGGGCCAAAATCGAGACCGAGGGCGACAAGCGGGTCATCATCCGCGAACTGCCGGGCGAAACCACGACCGAGCAGCTCATCGCATCGATTGAGAAGGCCGCTCGGAACGGCAAACTTAAAATCGCCTCCATCGCGGATCTGACCAGCGAGGAGGTCAATATCGAGATTGCGTTGAACCGCGGCATCTACGCCGAGGAGACCGTCCAGGCATTGTATGCCTATACGGACTGCCAGAAGACGCTCCGTTCCAATCTGTTGGTCATCCGGGACAACCTTCCCGCGAAGATGGCGGTCTCTGAGATTCTTCAGCGAAATGTGGAGAAGTTGCGGGAGCAACTGGAGCAGGAACTTAAACTCAAGGAGCAGAGCGAACTGGAGCAACTCCAACGGCTGTCCCTGGAGCGCATCTTCATCGAGAACCGCATCTACAAGGTCATCGAGAAGTGCCCCACCTTGGAGAAGATCATGAGCGCCGTCCATAAAGGACTGGCGCCATTCCGGGAGCAGCTTGTGCGAGATGTCACGGACGAGGATGTCTCGCGGCTGCTTCAGATCCCCATCCGCCGTATCTCGCTCTTCGACCTCAACAAGAACCAGGATGACATCGAGGCGGTCAAGAAGAATCTGAAGCAGACGCGCCATGACCTGAAGCACCAGGTGGAATACGCCATCGCCTTCCTGCGGCGCATCCTTGAAGAGTATGGTCCGCAATATCCGCGGCGCACCACGATCACCAGCTTCTCGGATGTGGACCGCAAGGAGATTGCCTTGCGCAACATCAAGGTGTATCACGACCGCGTGAACTACTTCGTAGGCACCAGCGTAAAGGCTTCCAGCAAGGATGCGGAGCCGCTGGTCTGCACGGAGTACGACCGTCTGCTGATTCTCCGCACCGATGGCACATGCGCCATGCTTCCCATCAAGGACAAGACCTACATCGGTCAGACCAAGTATCTTTTCATTTACAACAAAGAGCAGGTTTTCAGCATCCTCTACCACGACAAGAAGACTGGGACCTGGTATGCCAAGCGCTTTCAAGTGGGCGCATGCATTCTGGAAAAGGAGTATCATGTCGTGCCGGATGGATGCGTAATTGATGCTCTTTACACCAACGCGGGAGTGGTGGTTTCGCTCGAATTGCCTGTGAGCCGTCGCCGGGCGCAAAATGCCATCGAGGTCGATTTTGATTCACTGCCGATGCGCGGACGCGAGGCACGCGGTTTCAAGGTCACCAGCTATCCCGTCCTGAAAATCACCATAACGAAACGAGGCGGAAGCTCCCCGGAGAATCCGGAACCTGCGGAAAGTCTGGAAAGTCCGGAAAGTCCGGAAAATCCGGAAAATCCGGAAAATCCGGAAAATCCGGAAAATCCGGAACCTCCGGAAAATCCGGAACCTCCGGAAAGACCGGAAAAACCGGGAGCCAGCAAGCTCCACCAAGATGAGTTGCCTTTCTTTTTAGATGAACAATAGTCTAATCAACATTCAATTAAAATGAAAAATAGCATAAAGTTGGCTGTTGTCGGGTGTTCCGGCCGTGGTAGAGGAATGATGGGGCTCATCGCCGAGATGGCGGATGTGGAAGTCATCAGTGTTTGCGACCTCTATCCGGATCGTGTGAAGACCGCCCAGGAAATCTTTGTGAAGGCGAACCGCTCGGAACCCAAGGGCTACACGAATTATCGCAAGATGATCGATGAAGGCGTGAAGGAAGGCCTGGATGCGGTCTTCTGTCCGAGTTCCTGGCAGTCGCACGTGGAGATTTGCCTCTATGCGATGGAGGCTGGATTGTATGTCGCCACGGAAGTCGGCGGAGCCTACTCCGTGCAGGCCTGCTGGGATCTGGTGCACACCTCCGAACGCACTGGAATGCCCTGCATGCTTCTGGAGAACTGTTGCTATGGTCGCGAGGAAATGGCCATCTTGAATATGGTCAAGAAAGGGCTCTTTGGCGAACTGGTTCATGCGGAGGGCGGCTATTGCCACGACCTGCGTTCCGAAATCGACAACGGCAAAGAGAATCGCCATTACCGACTGGCAAATTTCAAGCACCGCAATGGTGAACTCTATCCGACTCACGACCTTGGCCCAATCGCCAAGTATCTGGACCTCAACCGCGGGAACCGCATGCTGACTCTGACCTCGATGGCCTCCAAGGCTGTCGGACTGAAGGCCTGGGCGCGGGCGAATCGTCCCGAAGGCGATTATCTGCGTGACTACGCCTTCAACGAAGGCGACGTGGTGACCACGATGATCAAGTGCGCACGCGGCGAGACGATTGTGCTCACCCACGATTGCAGTCTGCACCGCCCGTATTCCCGCCGAAATATGCTCCAGGGAACCAAGGGCATCTGGATGGAGGACAAGCACTCCATTTCCATCGAAGGCGTCACCAAATCCCGCAAGGGCTTCTGGGATCCGGACTGCTGGCAGGATCTCAACGACTTCTGGAAGAAATACGACCATCCGCTCTGGAAAAAATTCCAGGTCTCCGGCGTGAAAGGAGGTCATGGCGGCATGGACTTCTTGGTATTGCGCGCCTTCTTCGAGGCGGTTCAGAAGCGGACACAGACGCCTATCGATGTCTATGATACTGCCGCCTGGATGTCCATCACGCCACTCTCCGAGGAGTCCATCGCGATGGGATCCATGCCTGTTCCCGTCCCGGATTTCACCAATGGCAAATGGATTGATCCTCGCCCATATGTGAAAGGCACCTACTGCCTGGAGGAAGTCTGCCGTCCGGGAGCGTTGGAATAGTTAGCCCCGCTAGCCCTACTAGTGTGGTGCCCATACCACACTAGCCAGCAGGCAAAAATGTTGACTTCCTATCATAACCACAGCACTTGGAGCGACGGCACTGCGTCCATTCGCGAGATGGCTTTGGCCGCTCGTGAAGCTGGTGTTACGGAGTTTGGCATCAGCGACCATCTGGTGCTGTCGCCCAATCCGGTCGTTGCATCGAAGGCCGCCAGTTGGAGCATGAAGCCGGAGGTCTTTGGCGACTATGTCGTGGCTGCCCTGGAGGTGAAGAGCGAACTCCAGACTCCGGCATTTCAGTTTCGCATTGGAGTCGAAGCGGACTTCTTTGAGGAAAACATCGATTCACTGAAGGCGATGCTGGCAAAGTATCCCCAGATCGACTACGTCATTGGGGCAAGCCATTATGCCGGTGACTTTGAGATCGACCACGCAAGCGAAGATTGGGAACCCCTGGATGAAGCCGCGCGACAGCGAATCTGGGAGGTTTACCTGGATAAAATCCAAGGTGTCTGCCAGGCAGGCTATTGCGACTTCATTGCCCATCTCGATCTTCCCAAGAAGTTCGGGGCGCTATTGCCGGATGCGCTGAAGCCAAAGATGGAGCAGGTTCTTCAAGCCATTTCACATTCCGGAGTGGCGATGGAGGTCAATACGGCCGGACTCGACAAGCCTTGCCGAGAATGGTATCCCTCTGAGGAAATCCTCCATCGGGCGATTGCACTGGGCATCCCGCTGCTGGTGAATGCGGATGCCCACGCAACCAGTCAGGTCGTGAGGCATTTCTCCGAGGCTCGTGCGGCATTGCGTGCGTCTGGCATCACTCAGGTTTGCGAATTCACCGAACACCGCCGGAGGATGATTCCGCTGGACTAACCGCATATTTCCATGCCGTGGGCTGTTTTCACCATCTCATTGATTCTGAGCATCGTTTTCGAGGTGGTGGTAGGCAATTACGGCGGACTGGTGCCGTGCCTGGCAATCTGTGCCTTCTATTTCACCATGCGCTATGGCGCAATGCGGACGTTGGCTGGCGTGGTGGTGGCAGCCGCATTCTTGGATGCTTGCTGGATGCATCGCTTTCCAAGCCAAGTCTTGATGATTCTGACAGTGACGGGGCTTTCCAACGCCTGGAAACCCTATGGCGACGTGAACTCCGGGCTGTCGCTGTTACTCTCCGGTGGGTGCATTGGCATCGTCTCCTGGTTGTTCTTCCTGCTGGGCCTGCTGATTGCAGGCAATTTGGAAAAGAGTTTTTATTTAATAATACAACTTCTTGTTTATCAAGTAGTTATATGTATATTTTTAACACCGGCCGTCGCCTTCGCGCTGAATCGGTTGCTTCGTCGGAGCGTCACATGGCTCTCAGCGCCTGATGAAGACAACGAATGACTTTGCACAATGCGGTTACGAAGTGAACAACCTGAGTCACGCCGTGGCAATATCTCGGTAGAGTCGATGCATCGGCGGGTGGTAGTTTGCACCCTGGTCATCGTGGGACTCTTCTGCCTGCTGGTGTTTCGTCTTTGGCAGGTGCAGGTGTTGCAGGGAACGCGACATCGCCGCAAGGCACAGCGCCAAACCGTCCGGCTGGTATGGTTGAATGCCGTTCGCGGGAGGATTTTTGCGGACGGTGAAGCTCTGGTGGACAATCAGGCGCACTACGACCTGGTGTTTTATGTCTCGGAGATGCGTCGGCCAGGCAAGCAAGCCAACACTATCGAATACATTCTGGAAAAGGAACGCTCGTTGGCGGCATATCTGGGACGGGATTCCACGCTGAGACGCCAGCGCGTGCAATGGCAACTTACGCATCAGCCGGTGCTTCCGATGACCGTGATGCAGGATTTGACTCCCACCGAATTGTCTGCCATTGCGGAATATCTGCCGATGCCGACTGGCGTGGACATCCAGCCGCGCATTGAACGGGTTCATGGGCGGCCAGGATTGCTTACCCATGTGTTGGGATATACTGGCCGCGACCAGCCGGAGGTCACTGAACTTGCCGAAGAGTATCCCCGTGCCTATACTACCCCAGAGTTGAAGGGACGCAATGGGCTGGAAGGTGCTTTTGACCAAGAGCTACGCGGGCAGGCAGGCATGCGACAGCTGGTGGTGGACTCCATCGGCTATGCCCACGAAAGCGACGGCGACATCACACCGCCGACTGCTGGCAACGACCTCTTTCTGACCATCGACCTCAAAGCACAGCGCATCGCCGAAGAGCTTCTTCAAGGACATTGTGGCGCACTTGTGCTCATCGAGACGGATACTGGCGCCGTGCTTGCGATGGCTTCAGCCCCCAGCTATGACCTTGCACACCTCAACGGCAATACCCTGGGGGAACTCTCGAAGGATCATGTCGGGCGTCCACTGCTCAACCGCGCGACACGCGGACTTTATACTCCAGGCTCCATCATGAAGCCGTTGCTGGCACTCTGTGCACTTGAGCGCCGTCCTGCGTTGGCTCATGAGTCGTACGATTGCACAGGGAAATATATGCTGGGGAAGCATGGCATCCGCTGTGCGCGCACCTGGGGACATGGCGTGCTGACGCTTCAAGAAGCCATTACGGTTTCCTGCAATCCATTTTTCATCCACCTCGGACTGGAGGTCGGAATCGATGACTACTCGGAGTTCCTCAAGACCGCTGGAATCGGCACCCGCACCGGCATCGAGATTGGCGACCTGGCTGGCGTGCGACCAGAACGCGCCGTGGCACGGCGGTTGTGGCAACGCAACTGGTTGGCCGTGGACACGGCATACGCATCGCTGGGGCAGGGGGCAATCACTATCACTCCGCTTCAGGCGGCGCTTTTCACGGCTGCCATCGCAAATGGCGGAAGTCTATGGAAACCCTACTTGGTGAAGGAAATCCGCACCCAGTCAGGGGAATTGCTTATGACTGCCCGCCCGCAGGTGAATAGCCGTTTGCCCGTCAGCCAGGAGAATCTGAGCATTGTCCAGAAGGCGATGCGTCAGGCGGTTGTGGCGAAAGATGGCTCGGCGCATGGTTTGGCGGAAGCGTGTCTGCCTTTGGCCGCCAAAACTGGCACAGCTGAGGTCGGCGAGGAGACGAACCGTCACAAGAACACCTGGGTTATCGCCTTTGGACCAACCGACCAGCCCAAATATGCTTTGGCATGCGTCATCGAACGCGGTCAGTCTGGCGGGCGAACCGCGGTGCCCATCGCCTTCGACTTTTTCCAACAGTGGCTTGGCGCGGAATGATTGCTTTTGGTTGAGCTAGCCGCTCTAGCCGGGCTAGCCGCTCTAGCCGGGCTAGCCGCTCTAGCCGG
>JAFXSU010000288.1 GCA_017525435.1 Victivallales bacterium | reverse complement strand
TCGCCAGTGGCCAGGCCATTCTTGTATTGCTCGTTGTCGAATTTGATGATGTTCTTGCGCCATTCCAAGGCCAGCTTGACCACCTCGTCCATCTTCGCATCGCCACCAATGGGGTCATCAAGTTCCTCCGCAGTGTAGCCAAGTTGCTTGGAGGCGGCGCCGATGATTTCAGAGAAGTCATCCAGCAGTGTCATGCGATCCTTGAGATCTTCACGCTTGAAGATGTTCCAGCTGGGTTCGAAGTCCTTGACCAGCTTTTTGTTGTAACCCAGTCCGGTGTAGGACATGAAGTAGGGGACGGAGTAGTCCAGAACCGTTTCATCCATCTTTGAGGTCACTTGTTCGTCCAGGTGGACCAAGTTGGGCAGCTTGCTCTTGTCAAGTTTCAGCAACATGTTGGAGCCAACCATCTTGTGGATGAAGTAGTGGCTGGGGCATAGCACATCGTAGCCTGCTCCGCCCGCCTGCAATTTGGCAAACATCATCTCGTTGGAATCAAAGATGTCCTGCTGTACACGGCAATTGTATTGCTCCTCAAAATTGTGAACAAGTTTCGGAGAAATATAGTCCGCCCAGATATAAACATGGAGGACCTTCTTCCGGTTGCAGCCAACCATGGTGAACGCGCAAAGCGCGAGGATCACAGCCAACCAGCTCTTCTTTGTCATTTTTCGTAATTTCCTATTAGTTATGGTTTTGAGGAGTTATGCCGGATTGCTCCGGGATGGGTAAAAAAAATTCTACGGGGACTTGGCGCTTCCGAAACCCTGCGCGAGAACTATCATTCCTCATTCCTAAAGTCCTCCGGAAATTTCAAGAACCGATCCGGTAATGTATGCGGAGGAGCGGCTAACAAGGAACAGGGTTGCATCGGCGACTTCTTCAGGGGTCCCGAAGCGTCTCACTGGCACCAACTTGGCATACTCCTGCTTTTGTTCCGGCGGGAGGTTCCCGATGAAGTCGGTGTCAATGAAGCCCGGCGAGACGCAGTTCACGGTGATGCCACGGCGGACGACCTCTTTGGCGAGACTTTTGCAGAAGGCCACCAGACCCGCTTTCGAGGAGGAGTAGTTCGCCTGCCCCAGCCAGCCGATACGCCCCATCGGAGAGGTCAGAAGCACGATCCGGCCATAACGATGGGTGAGCATCCGCAGGACGCTCTGCTTGGCGACATGGAACGCACCGTCCAGGTTCACTGCCAGCACCCGCCGCCAAGAGTCTTCGGGGAGCATTGCGACCACGCCATCCTGCCGGATTCCGGCGCAATTCACCGTCACGTCCAGCCGTTCATGCGTTTGGTCGAAGCCCTTGAAGAACTCCTCGACCTGCTGGTCATCGGCGACATCAAAGGCGGCGGTCTCCAGCCGGCTGGCTTGCTCTTCTGGAAGAGAAGCTACGAATGCCTTGGCTGCCTCCGCATTGCCACCGTAAGTTGCCACGACTTGGGCGCCGGCATTCAACAGCGCCCGAGTGATCGCCGCGCCAATGCCGCGCGTGCCACCGGTCACCAGCGCCGTCTGTCCTTGGAAGTCGTAGGTGTTCATGGGACGGGAGAATTGTCCAATTTTGTCCAGAATTGTCGCTATTTGCCTGCTTCCTTCTGGATGATTTTTGCCCAGGAGTCCTTGAGTCCGACAATTTTGTTGAAGACAGGGTGTTCTTCGGCATGGTCGTAGCGGTCGGTCACGAAATACCCTTGGCGTTCAAACTGAACACGGCTTTCGGCTGGCAGTTTGGCTAGACCTGCTTCGATACGGACGTCCTCGAGGATGTGCAGCGAGTCGGGGTTGAGGTTTTCGGTGAAGTCATGGCCGTCTTCCACGACATCCGGCTCTGGAACCTTGAAGAGTCGGTCGTATTCGCGGACTGTGGCGGACACGGAATGACTGGCTTCGACCCAGTGGATGGTTCCCTTGACCTTGCGCCCGTCCGGTGCATTGCCGCCACGGGTCTCCGGGTCGTAGGTGCAACGGAGTTCGACAATCTTCCCGTCGGCGTCTTTCACGACCTCGTTGCACTTGATGAAGTATCCCCAGCGCAGACGCACCTCTTTGCCAACTGTCAGGCGGAAGTATTTCGGCGGCGGGACTTCCTTGAAGTCATCCTGCTCGATGTAAATTTCTCGTCCAAAGGGGATTTGGCGGGTTCCCGCCTCTTCCTTTTCGGGGTTGTTGACTGCATCAAGCCATTCGGTCTGGCCTTCGGGGTAATTGGTGATGACGACCTTGAGGGGATGCAATACTGCCATGTAGCGAGGTGCCTCATGGTTGAGTTCCTCACGGAGGGTGTTCTCCAGCACGCCGACATCGGTGACGCCGTTGAATTTGGTGATGCCCACCGACGCGACGAAGTTGCGAATGGAGCTGGGGGTGTAACCGCGACGCCGCAACCCGCGGATGGTAGGCATGCGTGGGTCGTCCCAGCCAGAGACATACTTTTCCTGCACCAGCCGCAGAAGCTTGCGCTTGCTCATCACGGTATAGTTGAGGTTCAGACGGCTGAACTCAATCTGGCGGGGCTTGTGCTGGAGGGGCAGGGGAACCAGGAACCAGTTGTAGAGCGGTCGGTGGATCTCGAACTCCAGAGTGCAGAGCGAGTGGGTGACGCCTTCCAAGGCATCTTCCAGACCATGCGCCCAGTCATACATCGGGTAGATGCACCACTGGTTGCCGGTATGCTGATGTTCCTCGTGGAGAATGCGATACATCACCGGATCGCGGAAGTTGATGTTAGGGCTTGCCATGTCAATCTTGGCACGCAAGACCTTGGAGCCATTGGGGAATTCTCCATTCTTCATGCGCTCGAAGAGGTCGAGGTTTT
>JAFXSU010000287.1 GCA_017525435.1 Victivallales bacterium | reverse complement strand
CATCCTGAATCCCGGAATGCCCGCCGACGCCGCCGTGATGAGCTGGCATGGCGACGCGGTCATCAAGGAAGCCGCCCGCATCAATCGCAAGATCGTCCTCACCCCCCACGAATACACCTACTTCGACTACTACCAGGCCGACCCCAAGCACGAGCCGCAGGGCATCGGCGGCGACCTCCCGCTGGAAAAAGTCTATCGCTTCGAACCGCTGGACAGCCGTTACACCGACGCAGAGAAGGCAACGGTACTTGGCGCCCAGGCGCAACTCTGGGCGGAATACATCCCCACCCCAGAGCATCAGGAGTACATGGCCTTCCCGCGACTCTGCGCCCTCGCTGAAAAGACCTGGCTCTGCGGCGCCACGCCCGGCTACGCGGACTTCCACAAGCGTCTGGCAAATTACTACGACATCTTCGCCCAGCAGAAGGTCAACGCTAGACCGCTGGAATAAGTTGTCATTGGGGGCTAGCCCGGCTAGTCCGACTAGTCCGGCTAGAGCGGCTAGTCTGGCTTAATCGGCTAGAGCGGCTAGTTTCATGTTTAATTCAAGTCCACCACTAGTGTTCAACCGCACTGCTGGGTTGTTGGCTGATTTAGTGTTTGAAAACATAAATTTTAATATTATATTAATAAATATAAACACTAAATTGAAATAATAATTAATGTTTTAAAACACGAATTTTAACAAAGAGCATGGATGCCGAGTTACTACGAATGCGTCTGATTTCCAATCGACTGCTGGATGCCACGCCAACGGATTTTCACCGTTCGCTATATCAACAGGTGGATTGGGAAAACCGCCTGGTCGCCATCAAAGGCGCCCGGGGCACCGGCAAGACCACGTTGCTGCGCCAGTATGCCAAGGAAAAGTATGGCACGGCACCTTGCGCCTTCTATGCCTCTTTTGACCATTATTGGTTCAAGAGCCATTCCCCGCTGGAATTTGTCGAAGAACTTTTCAAGCAGGGTGTCACGCACCTTTTCATCGATGAGGTTCACCATCTGCAGCACTGGCAGACCGTCATCAAAAACATTTACGACTTCTATCCCCAGTTGTCGGTAGTCTACAGTGGCTCGTCCTTGCTCAAACTGGACAATCGCGAAGGCGACCTGTCTCGCCGCCAACTTTCCTACGAACTGTATGGTCTGTCCTTCCGTGAGTTTTTGGCCTACGAAGGTGTCTTGCAGTTGCCGTGTGTAGGCCTTTCCAAACTTGTGCGTGACCATGTGTCCATCGCGCAGGAAATCTGCCGAAACTTGCGAATCCTCCCTTGGTTTGAGAAATACTTGCAGGCCGGATATTATCCTTATTACAAAACGGAACATTCCGGGTACTACCAGCGGTTGGTCGAAACAGTGGACAAGGTGCTGGACAGCGACTATCCGGCAGTGGAAGAGGTCTCTCCGGGAACCATCCGAAAAACCAAGCAGATGTTGGCGATTCTGGCGGCCAGCTGCCCGCAGCAACCGAACATGTCCGAACTTTACCGCGAACTGGAAACCGACCGTAACCAGGGGCTGAAGATGTTGTCTACTTTGGAACGTGCTCGCCTGCTCTCATTGGTATCCTCAGGTAAAAGTTCCCTGAAATCCATGTCCCGTCCGGCAAAGATCTACTGTGACAACCCGAATCTGATGCATGCGCTGGTGGCCAACCCAGATGTCGGCACTCTTCGGGAGACCTTTTTTGTCAACCAACTTCGTGCCTCGGGAAGAAAAGTGGAATATCCCGCACAAGGTGATTTTCTAGTTGACTCGCTGCATCTGTTTGAAATCGGTGGAAAGCAGAAACGCTTCACGCAAATTCAAGACCTGCCTAACAGCTATGTGGTCGCCGACAACCTCGAAGTCGGCCACGGAAACCGCATCCCACTCTGGCTCTTCGGATTCTTGTATTAATATGACTGAAAGCATTGCCTAAAATGAACAAAAGCATTGTCATCTTCAAATGGAATCCCGCCATCTCCTCATACCCAATGCTCGGACTACTGGAGACCATTTGCCAGCAGGACACCGAAGGCAACTGGAGCGTCTGGGACCATGAGCGCATCCACGCGGGCGACGAGTGTTTCCTGCTGAAAGTTGGCTGCGGGGCAACTGGCATCGTCAAGGCGGGCGTCATCACCAGCGAACCATACGCCGACGAAGACTGGTCGGGACAAGGCCGCCAGACCTACTACGTGGACTTCAAGGAAAACATGATGGTCAACCCGGACGCGCTGCCCATCCTCGACTCCACCACGCTAGAGGACAACATCACCGACTTCGACTGGCACGGCGGACACTCGGGGGTGGTTCTTGACGAACTCCAGACGACCATCTTCCGGTGCCTTTGGAAGGCCTACCTTCGGGACAACGCCCCGCTCTTCCAGGAGCGCCGCGACCTCATCAAGAGGCGTCGGATGTTCAACGACCAACTCTACCTCGCCCCGAAAATTTGGCGCCAACTTGCCACGGACACAGTGAAGGAGAAATAGTATTTATGGTAATGTACGCACTCGGTTTCCAGCCGGAATACGAACAGCTCCGCTCCGAGCTGAAAGAGCTCAAGGAGCGCTATGAAGAACGGTTGGTGTGCTACGCGGAAGAGTCCGACCACGTGAAAAAGGCCCTCGAAAGCCGTTACATGATGACAATCGGGCGCAAAGAGTTCCAGCTCTTCTCCGCTCAGGTTGAAATCGCCCGCCTCAGACGAGAGGTCTCCCTCTACCAGGCTGCCCTCAGCCATGGTGGACGAGCCGTTCCCGAGGAGGTTGAGCGAATCCTGGAGGCGGAGTTCGAGCAATACCGACAGCAACTGGAACACCGCCGTGTCGAAATCGAAGCCGCCAAGGAGCACTACCTAGCGCCAAAACTCTCGGCGAAGGAGGCGAAGGAAATCCAGAAACTCTACCGAAAGCTCGTCCACCAGCTCCACCCCGACCTAAATCCGAATCTCCCGCCGGGAGCCGTGGAGATGCTCCACCGCATTCAGGAGGCCTACCGGACGAGCGACTGGCCGGAGATGGTCCTCCTAGGCGACCTGGTACAAGAAATGCTTCACGACAACCCGCAAGCAGAGCACTCTGAGGACACCATGGAGGTCCTGCGCGCCCAGGTCGACAAGCTGACCGCGAAACTCGCCCAGCTGGAAGAACAGATCACCGCACTACATTCCCGCCCACCCTTCATCTATCAGGAATTGCTGGACGACCCCGAGGCCATCAGCCAACGGCGCGAGGAACTGGACGGCCAAATCGAAATGCTGAAGGAACAGGCGGAATTCCTCCGCCATCACCGCGATGAACTACGGAGCAAGTAAAATGGACACCACCCCAACCGGAGAAATGATCCCCATAGAAAAATGGGGGGAATTGGCAACTCTTTTCAAAGACGGGAAAATCCCGATGCCCTACGCACGGGAAATTTTCCTCTTTG
>JAFXSU010000286.1 GCA_017525435.1 Victivallales bacterium | reverse complement strand
TCGTGGATGCCACGGCAGGGCTTCAGCGTGATGGGCGGGTACTGCGCGTTGTAGCGCCGGAGGTCGAGCTGGAGCTTCCGGCTGAAATGCCTGGTGTAGATGGTCGCGACGACGCCGGGGGCGCGTCCAGTGAGCATGGTCAGGACCGATTCGTCGATGAAGTTGTCGATGAGTGCCAGTGACTTCTGCGCACTGCGGATGAGTTTCATCGCGGTTGCGTAGGCATCGCAGATCTGCCCCTCGAAGAGGACGCCCTCCACCGGTGGCAGCGCGGTTCGGACAAAACACGCGACATCTTTTTCCAGTTTTTCAATTCTTTGCCCATGCTGTTCCATGGTTTTGTTCAATAAGACGAACTGTGCATTTCGTGATGCCTTTTGCAACAATTGAGTTCGCAATATATGTGTTGCCCACTGGCGGAATCTTGTTCCTATCAATGATTTGACACGATAACCAACGGAGATGATGAGGTCAAGTGAATACAATGCAACAGGGCGGTCTGAAGAAGGAATATGCAAAAAATGCATATTGCTTTCCTTGACCAGTTCTCCTTCATTGAAAACATTGCGAATGTGGCGTGCGATAACGGACTGGTCACGTTGGAACAGTTGCGCCATCTGGCTTTGCGTGAGCCACACGGTGTCGCTTTCGAGTCGCACTTCGAGGCGGATGGTCTCATCCGGCTGATATACAATGATTTCGTTTTTGCTTTCTTGCATGATGTTTTTTCCTTGTGAATCAGTGTATTACGTCAGTCGGTCGAGGATTTCACTTGCGGGTAGCTCAAGTCGGGAGAAGGCGAAGAGGGATTTCCCGAGATCTTTGAGCGAGGCGCCGATATGGTAGGTGACAGTCCCGTCGATAAGCAGGAAGCGGTCGTGGACGCCACGGCAGGGCTTCAGCGTGATGGGCGGGTACTGCGCGTTGTAGCGTTGGAGGTCGAGCTGGAGCTTCCGGCTGATGTGCCTGGTGTAGATGGTCGCGACGACGCGGGGGGCACGTCCGCCGAGCATGGTCAGAACCGATTCGTCGATGTAGTTGTCGATGAGTGCCAGTGAATTCTGCGCACTTCGGATGAGTTTCATCGCAGTTGCGTAGGCATCGCAGATCTGCCCCTCGAAAAGGACGCCCTCCACCGGTGGCAGCGCGGTCTTGAGGAAGAGGCCAATCTGTTCATCGTGGCGGGCGACTTTGTTCTCCAGTCGGTCGAGCCGGTCGTTGACTGCGTAGCCACGAAGGAGGTATTGCCGAAGCACTTGCGTTGCCCATTGGCGAAAGCGTGTGGCGCGCATTGAATTTACTCGATACCCAACGGCGATGATGGCATCGAGGTTATAATAATCTTGAATACGAACGACCTGCCGAGCACCCTCTTGTTGAAGTGTTTCCATTTTGGAAACAGTTGCTTCTGTGTGTAGTTCACCAGATTGAAAGATATTTTTGAGATGTTTGCTGATGGCGGCTTTTTGAACTCCGAACAAGGTGGCGATTTCAAGTTGCGTTAACCAAATGCTTTCCTGTTCGAGTCTTACTTCGAGGCGGATGGTCTCGTCCGGCTGATATACAATGATTTCATTTTTTTCTTCTGGCATGACGGGTTTGCGTGGTGTGATAGACGATGGCGAAATTTACCATACTTTACATCGTCAAGCCACGGTCCGTCAGGAAATCTCAGAAAGTCATAATAGTCATAGTATTGCGTGATAAAATAGGGGCGTTTAAAGCAAAAGTCGTCCGAGGTTTGCTTTGCATAACCCGGACGACTTTTTGATGCCTATGGTCGAAGGTCAGATGGCGGTGAAGTGCCAAAGGAAGGCCTTGACGGACCAGTATTCGGGCGGGAGGGGGAAGCCGTAGTTCATCAGGACATCGCCGCGGTAGCGGTTACCTGCATCGTCTTCGTAGGTGAGGCTTGGGGCAAGTCCTGGGAGGCGGAGGCGTGTGGACATCGCGTAGTCGCGGATGGGGACCACGCAGGTGAGGAGGAACTCTCGCTGGTCTTTGGCGACATGCATCCAGGCGGTCACGCTGTCAGTCATCGGGGAGGTGAGGCGGTAGTAGTCGCCCTGGTCCACAAGGTGATGCAATTCGTGGAAGCGTTTGCACTGCTCTGGAATTTTCGCGAGTTGTTCAGGCGGCAGGAGATTGAGGTCGAGTTCGTAGCCGAAGGTGCCTGCGAGGGCGACGGGGAAGCGCGTGTCAAAGTCCAGGCCATCGGAGACGGTCACGTGCGCACCCATGGTGGAGCAGGGATAGAAGAAGGAGGTGCCGTGTTGGATGGCGAGGCGGTCGAGGCAGTTGGTGTTGTCGGAGCACCAGATTTGCGGACAGTAGTAGAGCATTCCCGCGTCGAAGCGTCCGCCACCGCCAGAGCAGCCCTCGAAGAGGATTTTGGGGAAGCGTTTGACGAGACGATTGTGCAAATCATAGAGCCCGAGAATATAACGGTGGAAGACCTCGCCTTGGCGCTCGGGGGGCAGGGTGGCGGAGGCAACCTCGGTTAGGTGGCGGTTGGCATCCCACTTGATGTATTCAATGCGGGCGGAGGCGACCACGCTTTCGATGGCGCTGTAGAGGTAGTCCACGACTTCGGGGCGTGAGAGGTCCAGCACCATCTGGTGGCGGCCGAGGCTGCGGGTACGGCCAGGTACTTGGAGTGCCCATTCGGGGTGGGCGCGGAAGAGTTCGGAGTCCTCGGAGACCATCTCGGGCTCGAACCACAGGCCGAATTTAAGTCCGAGGGCGTGGATGTCGTCAGAGAGTTGCGCCATGGTGCCGCCGAGCTTGGCGGTGTTGACGGTCCAGTCGCCGAGGCTGGTGGTGTCGTCGTCTCGATGTCCGAACCATCCATCGTCCAGCACGAGCATTTCGATGCCGTGTTCGGCGGCGGTCTTGCCGAGGGCGAGGAGTTTCTCGCGGTTGAAGTTGAAGAACATTGCCTCCCAGCTGTTGACGAGAATGGGACGCGGGGTGTCCACCCACTTGGGCGGGAGGAGGTGTTGCCGCATCAGGTCGTGGAAGGCGTGGGTGAGTTTGCCGAAGCCTTGGTCGGAGCAGCCGATGAGCGCTTCGGGGGCCTGGAAGGTTTCGCCTGGGGCGAGGTGCCAGCGGAAGGTCTGCGGGTGGATGCCCAAGGTGAGGCGAGTGCGCCTCAGTTGGGTGACATCGACCTCGGCGGCGAAGTTTCCACTGTAAACCAGCAGTGCGCCATAAGCGCGGCCAGCGGTCTCAGTGGCGGTGGGTTCGCAAAGGATTACGGCGGGGTTCATCTGGTGGCTGCTGTAGCCGCGAAGGCTCTCGCAGACACGCCGTCCGAAAGGCAGGCGTTCTCGCTGGAATTGCCGTTCGCGGGCGTGGGCACCTGGGAAGGAGCACAGGTCGAGAGGTCCTTCGGTGAAGTCCACGCTGAGGCTGGCGAGCTTCTCCAGCGTGATTGCCGCCGAACCGCGGTTGGTCGCGGAAGCGGAGCGTGCGATGACGGGGAGGTCTTTAAATACGGTATAATCGAGGGTGACCTCGAGGCCAGTGAGGTCGTCGCGCATAAGGATGGCGAGGGTCTGCGCCTCGTCGGCTTTGGCAAAGGTGGCGGGCAGACCAGACAGGGCGGGCTTGCCGGCGGTGATGGTGTGGGAGACATAGCGCAGGACGGTGATGTCGTTCCCTTGGGTGTTGCGCACGACGACGGCGGAAGGGCTGTAGTCTCCAATGCCGTGGTTGGGGTACTCCTGCATCAGCACATCCGGCGAGTGAGTGGAGAGCGCCTCGCCGTGGTAGGGGGAGAAGGCGAAGCATCGGAGGTCCTGGAGCGGCTTGAGGTCAGCGGATTCCAGATGCGGACCATAGTAGAGATGGACAAGCGCACCGTCGCCGTCGATGTAGAAGATGTAGCTGGTGTCTCCCGCATTGAGGTGGAAGGTACGGGTCTCGGGAAAGAAGGTGATCATAGTAAGGGTAAAGTTTTTGGGAACTATACCTTTAAATTGCCTAATGGGTAAATGGGACGGATGGGACGTGGCTTGCGATTATCTTGTCCCGTGTGTCCCGGAAACCAGGCAAGTAAACTGTATAATTCCCAAGTTTTTTTGGTCATGTATTTCCAATGCCCCTGTCGCAGTCTGTCGATACCAAACCGCAGAAACCTGCGGAAATTTTTAGCTATTTCGCAAGATGTTGAGGTTTGGTAATGTCCTCGAAAAGCGTTCAGCAATTGAATTTCGCGGTGTGGCGAAGGAAGGCGAGGTAGAGCTGGGGCCACTGGGCGACATCCGGCCAGTCTGGGGCGAGGCCGAGACCGTGGTGCCCGCGTGCGAAGCAGTGCACTTCGGCGGGGATGCCGAGTGAATGGAGTTTCTCGTATAGCACGAAGGAGTTGCGTGGGGGCACGCCAGTGTCCTCGCTGGTGGTCCACAGGAAGGTCGGCGGGGCGTCTTTGGGGACGCGTGTTTCCAGACTCAGGCGGGTGCGCAGCTCCGGCGTGGCATCGGGCCCCAAGAGGTTGTCGAAGGAACCTTGGTGGCCGAAGGCGAGGTCGGAGGAAATGACGGGGTAGGCCAGGCCATTGACATCCGGCCGACGCGGTTGGGTGTCTGCCTCATCGCCGGCGGAGGAGTCGATGGTGGGATCGTCATAGAGCAGTCCAGCGCAGGCGCATAGATGCCCTCCGGCGGAAAAGCCGATGGTAGCGATTTGGTGTGGGTCAATGCCGAAACGCTCCGAGTTCGCACGGATGAGCTGGATGGCCCGGAAGGCGTCCTGTTGCGGCGTGGGATAGCGATGGGGTGCCACACGATATTGCACCACAAAGCATTGAAAACCGAATTGGTTGAAGTATTCCGCGATGGTTTCGCCCTCGTGTGGAGCACGAGTGACGTAGGCGCCGCCAGGGAAGATCACGAGCGCGGGCCGCCTACGTGTCGAGTCGGGAAGGATGGCCGTGGAGGCATAGCAGTCCAGGGTGGGAACGAAACCGTCGTCCACGCCGTCTCGCATGGCGGCGGCATTTTCAGGCCAGAGAGGGAAAGTTTGCATGGTGATTGGACAATTATGGACAGAATTGGACAATTATCCCCTTAGAGTAGTGCATATTTGGCGAGGAAGAGGATGGTGAGGACATACATCAGCGGGTTGATGTCCTTGCGGCGTGGGGAGAAGAAATTCAAGACAGTCCAGGAGATGACGCCGGCGCAGATTCCCTCGGAGATGCTGTAGGCGAAGGGCATGATGAGGATGGTGAGGTATGCAGGAATGGCGTCAAGGTAGTTGTTGAAGTCGATTTTGGTCACGCCGGAGAGCATGTAGAAACCTACGATGATGAGTGCGGGTGCGGTGGCGAAGCCAGGGATGGCGAGGAAGATTGGCGCAAAGAGCAAGGAGATCAGGAAGAGGAATGCCGTGGTGAGCGCCGTGAGGCCGGTACGACCGCCTTCGGCGACACCGGAGGCGGATTCGACGAAGGTGGTGACGGTGGAGGTGCCGAAGATGGCGCCGAACGAGGTGGCGAGGGAGTCGGAGAGCAGTGCTCCACGGATTCGCGGGAGCTTGCCGTCCTTGTCAAGCATGTTCGCTTTGGTGGAGACGCCGATGAGGGTGCCCATGGTGTCGAAGATGTCCACGAACATGAAGGCGAACATGATGATGATGAAGTTGAAAGACTTGACCAGTGCCCACCCGGTGATTTCGGAGTCTCGCAGAGTCCATTCGGCGGGTTGGAAGAGGGCACCGAAGAGGTGTGTGAACTGGCGGTAGGAGTCCTTGAAGGTGTCTAGGGAGAAACTGGGCAGCAGTGAGAAGCATCCGATTTCGGGATCGACGACATAGAGGCCGATCAGTTGTGCGATGATGCCCAGAATCCAGGTGAGGAGGATGCCGTAGAGGATGGCTCCGCGAATGCCTTTGTGGAGCCCCCAGGCAGTCGCCAGCGTGCCGATGAGGGCGAGGATGGCGCAGATGCCGTGGCCGGTGATGTTGCTCTTGTTGAAGGACTGGAAGGAGACGAGGGTCGGCGCGTCCACGATGACATGTGCGCTCTGGAGGGCGATGAAGGCGATGAAGAGGCCGATGCCGACGCTGACGGCGCTTTTCAAAGGCAGCGGGATGCAGTTGAAGATGCTCTCTCGTACTTTGGTAAGCGAAAGAGCCAGGAAGATCAGTCCTTCCACGAAGACCGCGAGAAGCGCGAACTGCCAGGAGTAGCCCATGCCCAGCACCACGGTGTAGGCGAAGTAGGCGTTCAGCCCCATGCCAGGCGCAAGCGCGAAGGGATAGTTGGACAAGAAGGCCATCAGGCAGGTGCCGAAGAAGGCCGCCATCGCGGTCGCGAAGAAGACGCCGCCCGCCGGCATTCCGGATGCACTCAGGATATTCGGATTCACCGCCAGGATGTAGGCCATGGCCAGAAAGGTCGTCAGTCCTGCCATCATTTCACGGCTGCGGGTGGTCTGGTTCTCTTGAAGTTTGAAGAAGTCTTTCATTCCAGCGGAAGGGTATTAGAGGTTAGAGAATAGAGGTGAGAGGTGAGAGG
>JAFXSU010000035.1 GCA_017525435.1 Victivallales bacterium | reverse complement strand
TATCCGCGAGGGTGCCATCAAGATTGGCCAAATTGCGGCGGTGCTGGGCTAGTGTCAGTCACTCACCGAGAAGCGAAGCGTTGTTCTGGCTGGCATGGTATTCGCTGAGTTCTTCGAGTTGTCGTAGGTAATACGCGGCGGCCTCGTGGTCTCCGCGATTTTTGGCCAGCTGCCATTGGTCCTGGAGTTTTATTTGTTTTAATATACTTGTTATAAAATAGTTATTATTTAATTCGATGGATTTTCTATCAATTCTTGCGTAGGCTTCGTATGCGGAGGTATCGTTTCCGTTGGCGAAGGCCAAGTGTGCATCGAGAAGATCCGCGAGAGCTTCCTCCGGCGGGTCGGAGTAGATGCCTTCGGGGGGCGGTGCGGTGCGTAGGCGTTCGCGAATGACCGCGAGCAGGGCGGGGTTATGGCTTCGAAGAGTACTGGTGATGCCCTGCTGGTAGGCCTTGCGGTTGGGTACGCCGGGCTGCTGAAAAATGTATGCGGTAAAGGCGTCAGGTGTCTCCCAATAGGGCAGATAGCACCAGGTGCGGACAAAAAAGATGCCCGCAAGAAGTGCAAGCCCTCCTGGCAGGATCCATGGATGTCGCCATGGAAGCCGGGCCAGCAGTGGCAGGATGGCGGCCCAGACGACCGCTGAAACGCAGTAGTTGTAGCGGTCGCAGTGGGTGTAGTCGGTGTAACGAAGCAACCCCAGAACTGGCACTATTGTACCTCCGATAATTAGTGCTGAGCAAATTATTGTCCGCCAAGGAATTTTACGCCAGCGAGCCAAAAACAGGAGCAAGCCTGCAATGAGGACTCCCGCTACGACGACATCCCAAATTTCTCTCCAGGCTCGGATGGGAACGTGGATGGGGTTCAAGTGCCATGGGTATAGTGCGCTGAGCGGATACCAGAAGAGGTTGTGAAACGGAATCGCCCAGAGTTTTTCCAAATGCCCGATGCCAGTATGGGTGAAGTGCATGGATGTCCAAATTCCTGGAAGTAAAAAGACTAGTGGATAGAAGACGACCAGTCTAGATTGGCTGGATTGGCTAGGTCGGCTAGCTTTCAATATTGCAAATACGATGAAAATTCCCGGAAGGGCGAAGGAGGCTGGCTTGGACCAGATGGAGAGGACGCCTAAAATTCCGGTGGCAATCAGAAGAATCCATCGGTGGCGGGGGCGCCGTTCGTCCAAAGCGCATTGGAATGCGAAGAAGGATGCGAAGGCAAAAAGTCCGCAGTCCACGTCCTTTCGTTCTGCAATCCAGATGACGGATTCGACTTTTTGCGGGGAGAGCGCCCAGAGGAGCGCACCGAGGGTGGCGAGCGGGCGGTTGAGCGAAAGTTTTCGGAGGATGCCGAAGAACAGGATGGCACAGGCGGTGTGCAGGAGAAGGCTGTGGAGATGGTAGCCGATGTGGTTTAGTCCAAAGAGCACATGGTCGAACATCAGCGAGACCATCGGGATTGGCGTATAAAGCTCCATGAACGGGTGGGTGAAGTAGTCATGAAGATTCTCCCAGGTCCAGGCGAGGCGCTGGTTGTTGACGACAAACGCGGCGTCATCCCAATCCGTCATGAAGGCATAGTTGCAACCAATCGAAAACGCAGCACCGACGACTAGCGCTATGATAATGCAGTATTGCCAGTCGTTCCAGCGGCGCCAGAATGTTATGGGATTGGAAGCCGGAGTCATTTTGCAGTGACGGTAAGGCGATTGACCGCCTCGACGCGCATGGTGATACCTTTGCGCAGGAAGAGTATCATCGCGGTGAGCAAGAAGAAATAAAGCGGTCCGATGTAATAGAGAGTAGTGATGCCCATGGTGGGGGCAATTGCTGCGGCGGTCAAATGTCCGCTACAGGTCCCGATGCCCCGGAAGGTTCGGCTGAAGCCGAATATAAGGCCGCGGTGGGCGGGGAGGGTGATTTTGGAAATCCAGGTATTGCAGATGGTGTCCACCCCGCCGGCGAAGAAGACCATCAGGAGCCGCAGGGGAATCAGGCAAAGTGCGCTCCAGGTGACAGGGTTCTCAAGAATGGCCACACGTGCATCGGCGGGAATCCATCGTGGCAGGAGTGCCATCAGGAGCATGGCCAGCCCTGCGATGGAGGCGCTGAGTAGTGCGATGCGCGAGGGGTTCCGGTCGATGAAATGTGAGAGGATGAGTCCCGCGCTCATTGCGCCAAGGGAACCCGCGCCCAGGGTGAGACTGGTCAGCAATTCGCGTCCTGGCTGTGCGGAACCGCCGTTGAGCTGTTCGACGTAGAGGGCGATCTGCGACTGGTCCAGGAAATATGCCAGACAGAAGAGGGCATAAATGAGAAGAACGGGGAGAGCTGGCAACAATGCATTGTGCCATAGGCTGTTATCCGTTTTTCTGACGGTGGGTGGGGAGACTACACGATGGAAGTCCTCGCGGGCACCGAAGAGGATAAGCAGTGCGGTCCCGAGAACGAGGAGGGCGGAGATGTGGAAGGAATTACGGAAGCCGAAATTGACTGCCATGAAGCCGCCCATGAAGAGTCCGGCCATGTCACCGGAGAAGAGCGAACTGTTGAAAATGCCAAGGGCGTAGCCCTGCTTTTCCTGCGGAGTCGTGCAGGCGATGAGGGTCATGGAGGACGCGATGGTACCCGTCAGGATTCCCTGAAGTGCCCGAAGCAGGATGAATTGCACGACGTTTTGTGCCAGGCCCATTAGTGCCAGCACCAGTGTGCCGCAGAAGGCTGCGCGAAGTGCCATCTTCTTGCGACCGTAGCGGTCAGCCAGCCAGCCCCAGATGGGCGAGAAGGTGGCGAAGCCGAGCTGTGAGATGAAGGCCGACAGCGCTGCGTAGAAGCGGATTTGCTCATCGGATGCATATGGGGCCAGTTCCCTAATGAAATATGGCGCGAAGGGAATGGAGAGCGAAAATCCACAGACGGAGACGAACTGCGCGATCCACAGCACCCATAGGTTTCGTCGCCAATAGGGATATTCTTCCATAGTTTGAGAGCACGAAGTCTTTGAAAGATTCTAGCAACTAGAATTGCCATCCAAGCCGGATTCCTGCCCAAAGGAGTGCGGAGGAGTCCATCGGTGCATCTTTGGCGGCGTGTCTTGCGCGTCGGTCAGGCGCACTGGAGAGAGCCAAGTATGGCGAGAGGCTGAGGTGGTCGGTCAAATGCCAGTCGAACTCAGTCTGGATGACTACGGCATAGAAGGCGTTGCCATTGACGTGTTGGTTTGTGATATCCTGCAATTTGGCGGTGTCGCCCCAGTAGAGATGAAAGGTGGTGACGATGCTCTTTCGGCCAGATATGTCCAGGAGGCAGGTAAGCCGTCCCGCGAGGTCAATCCAAGTCTCCTCGTCGTCATAGTTGTGGTTCAAGCCAAGCGAGGCGGTAGCCAGCCATCGGTCTTTTTGGTATAATTGATTGAATGCAAATGTGATGCCAAGTTCTCCGGCATCATCGGTTTGGTGGTCGAGGTAATGATTGTAGGTCCAGGAGAGATCGATGGTGACAGGTCCGAAGTCGCCGGCGTTGAGGAAGTCCATTGCGAAGCCGGCGTAGAAACGGGTGTCCTGAAAGCGCCACTGCCGGTTCACACGGTCGGTAAAGTTGTATGCGCCCCAAGCGCCAAAATATGCGCCGCTTTCGGCGAACTCGGCTTGGATGGTTCCGGTCGGGCCGTCGCATCGCGTCCATCCCTCTCGCATATTTCGGCTATGCCATCCGAGGTCCACGGCAAAATCGGGGTCGAACGGCGGCAGTTCCCAAAGATGCTTTGCCCTGACTTCGGCAGGCGTTGGTGGTGGCGTCGGTTCCTGACCGTAGAATTGTGCGCGGGTTTCAGCAGACTGCGAAAAGGCGTTGGTCGCAAAGGCCAGAGCGAGGAAAAGAGTCAAAAGAATATGCATGGTAAATCGAATCAGTCGTCCAAGGTCTGGGCGAGGTGTGCAGCGTTTCCTCAAGTAACGGTGATAAAACATAATATAGCATAGAAGTGGCTGACTACTTTGGGAAAGGATCAGCCGCCTGGTGAAGCAGGGATGATTTCCTGCGGGCGTGATGCGTCGTGGCGCTGGACGAGGATGAGTTCGCCTATCCAGAGGTCGCCTTCGGCATCGAGTTTTACGGCAAG
>JAFXSU010000285.1 GCA_017525435.1 Victivallales bacterium | reverse complement strand
TTGGCGGTGGCCAACTGAGCAATGAGGTCCTCGCGGGAGAGAAAAGCGGTATTTTGGCGGTTCTGCTCCTTGATGTCCGCGATTTTCTTTTGGCAGTATTCGATGCGGTATTGAATGATGGAGACATTCCATTCGGGGTAGTCATGGTGGACTTGCTCGAATACCTGGAGCGCCTGTTCGTAATGACGTAGCGCGGCCAGGTCCGCATGGTCTTTTTCCTCCTGTTCCGCCAATGTCATCGCCTCGTAGCCTTTCATCCAGGCATGACGGGCTGGGTCCACGGGAGCGGCCAACAGGGGCCAACCCACAATCACGGAAACCAATAAAAAGATTCGGAAAAAGTTTTGCATAGAGAAATTCGGCGGCTTTGCAAGTCCCGCCGTGGGTTACTTTTTCAAGTACTTGGAGAGGGGCGAGGTGCGGGTGGCGGCACGGCGGATGCTGGCTAAGCCAGAAGTTCATCCGCGTCCGGCGCATCAGAAGAACTGATCTCCGGCGGGACGGTGGAGGCGGGCTCCGTTTCGTCCTGCGGTCGGTGTTCGATTTCGGCGATGGCGTGGCGCAAGGCGCGCGTGAGCTGTGGAGAGCGGAAGTGCGCGGCTTCCAGGAAGTCCTGTCGGGCAAGTCGGAGGGCATGTTCGCCGGGTGCCAGTTGAGCTCCGGCCAGCACCAGGCAGGATACACGCAGGCCCATTGCGTGAGCGAAGGTGAGCAGCAATGGCAAGTCGTGTCCAATGAAGTCGGCGCCTTGCGCATGGGCGACTTTGATTTCGGCGGGGGTGAAGAGGTGAAAGCCTGGCCGACCTAGGAAAGTGCAGAGCAAAGGCATTTCGCCGATATCACCTAAAGCGTTGATAATCTCAGAGTTTTGAAATTGATTTAAGGTCTCCGCCAGGTTTGGAAAGGGGTGGTCAAGCAGATGGTGCAAGCCGTCCAGGGGAGAGAAGGCAAAGTCATTGATGAAATCGGTGAGCATTCCCCAATGTCCTGCCTTGAGGTCTGGATTCAGGCTTAAGGCGCAGTCGATGAATACCGCATTCGAGATGTCGGCGGCACGGGCGATGGCGATGGGAAGAAGTTCCGGAAGCAGTCCATGCCCATCCGACAGTCGCCAAGTCCCGGCTTGGACAAGAATGGACAATTCATGACAATTCCCATAGAGCAATTGTGGTGTATTGCCATCTGTGTCAGGCGTTTCTGGGAATCCCGCGAGTGTTTTCAAGGGAAGTGTTTGCGGAGGTGCGTCAAAGAGTCCGTTTAAATCGAATCCGCCGCAGCAATGGAGGAAGAAGTGCGGCGTGGTCCAGTCGGTAAAAAGTTCCGCAAGTTGTTGCGCCGTCTGGCTTGCCGCATCGTTGAAATTGGCGTGGGTAAGGGTCATTTGGCGGATTCCTTCGGTGATTCCGCCGTGGCCGAATGTCGGGCAGGCAGGCTGGTGACCAACAGGGAACAGACAATGACGACGGTTCCAGTGATGGTCCAAACGTTCATTTTCTCACCGGCGATGCAGCAACCTAACAGACAGGCAAAGATGGGCTTGAGGAGGAAAGTCATGGATGCCAGATAGGCGGAGATGTATTTCATTGCTCCGTAGTAGAGCAAATATCCCACAATGGTGCCAATGAGGATGACGAATGCGAGTTCCCGCCAGCCGATGATGCACGAGGCTAGTTCGCCCGGCTGATATTTCCAGAACGCCATGGGCAACACCAGCAACGAGCCTATCAAAGACGAGATGCCCATCAGCATTCCGGCACCGTATCGTGCGACGACGCGCCGGGTGATGCACACGCTTAGAGCAAAAGTGAGCGCGGCCGATGCCATAAGGAGCAAACCCAGGCCGATTTGGCCGTCCGGTCGTCCGGCTTCAAAGAAGAAGCAAAGGATACCGCAGATGCCAACGGCCATCGCCAGCCATTTTTTCAGATTCCATGTTTCGCCGTTGATGAATCGTGCGAAGATGATGGTGAAGAGCGCATTGGAGCTGAAAACCACGGCGGCAGACGAGGCGTTGTAGAAACAGGGAAGGGCGAATTGATAGAGTGAGATGGAGATGGTGACGCAGGTCAAGCCGTTGGCAAAGAACACCAACAAGTCATGCATCTGAAAACGGCTGCCACGTCGGCGGGCGGCGGGATAGAAAATGGCGACGAGAACGATTCCAGCGAAGAAAAATCTCAGAAAACACATCAGAAAACCATCAATGGGGACCCCATCGGCGGACTCGATTCTCTGGCGCAGAACCTTGCAAGCCAATTCGATGGTACTGAAAGCGAAGATGCCCAGCACGGCTAGGAGCAAACCGAATTTTGCGGAGACGGAAGTTGATTCGGAAGCATGGTTCATAGAAGCGGATCGCAGAAATGCGATTATGTTATGCAAAATGCACGTGAAACATCCTAATATAAACCTCTTTATGATTCTTCGCCCTCATCACCTTTGGATGATTGTGTTTGCGCTGTTGTTTTTTGTCGCAGAGCAATCTGGCGGGGTGACTGTTGAACAGTCCCTGATTCTGGAGCAGTCTGGCGGTCTCAAGGCATCCTATGTCTATGAGATTCCCAATGCCGCGGCCGGCCTGCTGACTGGTCTGCAACGTGCGGTCTCCAGTCGCGTGAATGCTACCTCCAATGGTGGAGTGCTTGACGAGGCATCGGTGCGTCGGCAGTTCTCTGGCATCCGGGGTGTCTATGTGGAGAGCTACGCACATTTTCAACTGGAGGACCGTCAGCGAGTAGAGTTCTCTGTGGTGGCGTTGGATGCCCTCGCCGCCCTGGAGAGCGGTGCCTTCGGGGCATTTCATTATACACCATCCGAAAAACCGGGCGACGGCGGAGAGCTGGAGCTGTCGATGCCCACAGATGCCCTGCGGGAAGCAGTAAATGCCGACCACGCCAATCGACTGGCTGAACTGCTGGGTGGCTTTCAGCTGAACCTGACAATCACCGTGCCGTCACCAATTCATGAAGATTCCACTGGTCAGGCGGACGGACCATTGCGTAGAAGGTGGCAACTCTC
>JAFXSU010000284.1 GCA_017525435.1 Victivallales bacterium | reverse complement strand
TGCCTGTGAATATCGTGGGAATCTTCGCAAATTATGCTTCTTTATCATTTATTATATATTTGATTTTCAATTAGATAAATGTATTTGAAAAAGTGCATCCGGCAACTAGAGTATGTCATGTCGGTCAATACTGACCGAAATCACACTGCATATCCCCGAGGCAATACTGCCCCAACACCACAGGAAACACCATGAGCAAAAAGAACTCCAAAACGGAAAAGAAACATCAGGAAAAACTTGTTGCCGTGACCGCCACCCTCGACCAAACGACTTCAAAAATCACTGACCATTCCCAGCCTTCGGAAGCAATGAAAATCATGAGCGCACCGGAAAAGGACATGTTGTGCATCATCCAGGACGAGGAGCCGCCGCTGGACTATCCGCTGCACCCCTTGAAAATGTCTTATGGTCCGGATGCTCAGGAATACGAGATTCCATCCGAGGCTCGCGAAGCAGTCCTGCAACAACTCTACCCGTTCAATCCCTGTCCGAAACTGACAGAAAAACGTCTCGACATCCATGAGCAGAAGGAATTTGTCATTCAGGATTTCCGGGTCATTCGAGAACGCAATCGTAACTTCTTGGTTTCCCCCTACTATCCAAGAAGCGGCGGGATGGTCGTGGATTGGATGCCAATCGACCAGGATCTCATTGTACAACGCGCTCGATGAAAAGAAAAACAACTTAATGATTTAGCTGCGCCCCCAAGAGGGAATCTAATTGAACTTTTTGCTTAATGTTTAAGGCTTTAGATATATTCCCTGTGATGGCACTTAACGAAGCTGTTTTTTCAAGCTGCAGGGGTACGGGGGCGGCAGCTCCCGTAGAATTTGTAGAAGTGCCATCAGGTGCCTTCTTGTGTAACAAAGCGAATTCATTAAAGTCAAAGGGTCTCCTTACCTTTTAAAAAGGTGAAGGAGACCCTTTGTATCGGAAAACCGAAAATGAGATTAATTGTTATCGCCAGACAGTTTACGGGAAATATCCGCAATCGTCTGACGGAACTCATCGGATTCCTTGACTTTTCGTTCAATGGTCCGGATGGAATGCAACACCGTTGGATGCGTCTTTTCAAAGGCGGCGGCAATCGTAGGCAAGGACTTGCCTGTCAATTCCCTGCTCAAATACATCGCCACCTGGCGTGCCTGGGTAATCTCCGCCTGACGGCTCTTGCCGCGCATCTCCTGCACTCGCACATCAAAGAAGTGCGCAACAACCTCCTGAACTCGTGCCACAGTGAGCTGCAACGCCGCATCTTGGTCGAAATGGGAACCGCAGAGATCATCCACCAGCGCTTTTGTCACAGGCTGCTCCTGATCTCCGGAGAGCGAGATGAACGCCTGAAGACTCCTCAAACAGCTCTCCAGCGTGCGGACATTGCTGCGCACGCGTGTGGCAAGGTACTCAATGATGTTAGACGGCAGCTTGATCCGGGAATTCTGCTGCTTCTCGTTGAGGATAGCCATGCGAGTGCTGAGATCCGGCAATGTGATATCCACCGTCACCCCCCAGGCAAAACGCGAAATCAGGCGGGCAGAAAGCCCGGACAATTCTTCGGGGATGCGGTCGGAGGCCAGCACGATCTGCTTGTGGTCGTTGTAGAGTTCCTCGAAGGTGTGGAAGAACTCCTCCTGCATGCCGGCCTTCCCGGCAAAGAACTGAACATCGTCGATCAGCAACACATCCACCTTGCGGAAGCGGCGTCGGAAATCCACCATGTTTCCGCGGAACTTGTTACAAGCCTCGATATAGAGATTGCCGAAACGCTCACTGGTCAAGTACTCCACCGTAGCCTTTGCATTGTTCCGGCAGACCTCTCGCGCAATGGCCTGCATCAGATGGGTCTTGCCTAGACCGGAAGGGCCATGGATGAAAAGAGGATTGTAACTCTGACCAGGCGTCTGCGCCACCTGTCGGCAGGCATTGTAGGCAAAGTTCGTGTTGGGACCCACCACAAAACTGTCGAAGGTGTAGTTGCTGTTAAGACTGTCCAGTCGATGATCTTTCTCCGGAACGACAGCAGGAGCGGCCGCTGGCAGTCCCGGAAGTTGCTCCGGAGCCTTCGCGGTCGTCTTGACAAACTGGGAAGAACGACTTTCAAATTCTTCCTCGGAAAGGACTTGAAACGAAATCTTCAATGCCATGCCAGAAGCCGTTTGCACGGCCTGCTCAATATCCTTGCCATAGTTGTCCCGCATCCAGTCAATATAGGAATTGGGCGGGAACCCCAGGGTCAAGGAATGTTCGTCCACCGACAACGGAAAAACATTGCCGCGACTTAAGAACATATTGAAGACTTGCGGAGTCAGTTTGGCCATCAATATCTGGCTACTTTGCTCCCACAAACTGGTTAAAAAAGGAATGTCGGTGGCTGAGGACATGACGGGATGAAAAGACAAAAAGGCTTCGTCTTGGCAATCATCTTACCTCAAAACGATTGCCTTTTTGCCTGGACAAAGGGATAGGAAAATTCAAAGGAAAGGGAGACGCCGACAACGGCGGCAAAACAGCAGTTTCGCGATTGAACAAAGATAATATTTCTAAAGAAAATAACAAATCGCAAACGCAAAATTCCTCGAAGAAAAAGCTCCAAGATATCATAACATATTGACATTAGACAGAAGAAAAATATTTTGGGGTCATTTGGCATTTTTGGCACACTTCTTGCCAAGTCCTCCAAATGATGATTTCGTTACTTTTGCGATAATCGCTTGCACTTGCCTTTGATTAGGGCGACTATTGACAATCTATCTACAAGTTTTCTACAATCTATCTACAGCTTTAGCTAGATTGTCATGACAAAAAAAAGTCAATTTATGACAAAATCTGACAAACATGTATTTTATATGCCAATTTTTCCATATTCCGTGATTTCATGAAAATCCTCCAAACCTATCCTGCGCCAATTGCCCCGTATATCTTCCCACCGGCATCTTTTTCGCCCTTGAACATTCCCGTTGGCATCGTTTAACGAATTTTATATTCTATTGAAAATCAATATATTACAAATTCCTTTCCGCAATTTTGAGAATAAAAGCAATGTTTTTAAGTCAAGACTGTTTCGATAAAAACAATGTGACTTTTCCGCTTTTCACAAGAGGCATTCACCTTATTTCCCTATGAAGTCGCAAGTAGCATCACCTAGCGGGTTCTCGGCGTTTTTGCCTCGACTTTTTTACAGTTTGCATGTTACCCTGAGAAAAAACGCAATTCTTTAGGAATAACTGCGTTCTTTTTGCATAAAAACTAAGGAAAAAGCATTACATTAAGTAAAGATTTCAACCATGAGTTTTTACATATCACGATGTCCCCTATTCATTGGCTAGGTATTGTCAGCGGATTTCTGACCGCAATTCTGATGGCTTGTTCTTACCTCGCCTCCGGCTGGGCAATTCGACGCACTTCGGAGCTGAATGCGCTAACCCTGCTGACCAACGCCTTTGTCTGGATGGGGTTGTTTTCCGCCGTTGGACTTGCCGTAACTTGGCGTAGTGAATTGGTAAGCAGTGGCTTCTGGCATCGGATGGCACCGGTGTGCGGAGCGCTTTTGTTCTACTCGGTGGCTCAGATCATGATGTTCATGGCGCAACGGAAGGTCGATGCCTCGCTGCTGGTGCCTTTGATGGGCCTCAAGCTGCCGATGTTGCTTTTGCTCAACATCACGTTGTTCCACGAGCATTTCACTTGGCTGCAGGTCCTGGCTGTCGCCCTGACGGTAACATCGGCTTTTCTTCTCAATCGCACAAGCCGTGAGGTCACGCCAGGAGCAATGGGGCTGGTGCTTCTTGCCTGCCTGCTCTTTTCCCTCTCGGACACCTGTCTCCAGCGCGAGATCGATCTTCTGCAAACCGAACTGGGCTTCTCCGCCGCATTGGCTGCGGCGCATTGCACTTTCCTGAATTATCTGCTGGCCGGCGTAATCGGAGTTTCATTCCTGATTTTCGACCGCCGCATCCGCTCCCGCCGTCCTCTCCTGAACAGCCTGCCATACGCCGGATTCTGGATCGTCTCCATTGTCTTTTTGAATCTCTGCTTTGCCATCCTGGGCACGGTGAACGGGAATATCATCCAGTCCACGCGAGGAATCTTCGCCATCCTCTTTGCGCCCATCTTGGTCGCCTGCGGACTGACCTATCTGGAACATCAAGTTTCCTGGGGCATCATCGCCCGGCGTCTGGCGGCGGCCAGTCTGATGGTCCTGGCCATCTTCCTTTACAATTTTCACCGGTGAAAACGGTGTCTCCATGTAGCCTCATGCGGTGCGACCGCATGACCAATCCCACCTCCCCTACCCCAAACTCCTTCCGACAATGAGCCATCCCATTACAATGTTCACTGGCCAATGGGCCAACTATCCGCTTGCAGAACTGGCCCCGAAGCTGAAGGCAATTGGCTACGATGGGCTGGAACTGTGTTGCTGGGGAGATCACTTTGATGTATTCCAGGGGGCAGAAAACCCAGATTACTGTAACCAAAAAAGGCAGTTATTGTCCAACAATGGGCTGAACTGCTGGGCTATCAGCAACCATCTTGCCGGACAGCTTACTCTCGACCCCAATGACGATACTCGCTCCAACGGCTTCGGAGCTCTACCACCCGAATGCGACAATGACCCCGAAGCCAAACGCGCCTGGGGCATCGCCTCCATGAAGGCCGCCGCCAAAGCCGCCAAGAACTTCGGCGTGAAAGTCGTCAACGGCTTCACGGGTTCTCCAATCTGGCATTTTCTTTACAGCTTCCCGGCAGTTTCTGACCAGATGATCGACGACGGCTTCCGAAGATTCGCCCAGGTGTGGATACCGATTCTGGACGAATTTGACCGACTTGGCATCAATTTTGCTCTGGAAGTTCATCCCACCGAAATCGCCTTCGACCTCTGGACTGCCAAGCGTGCGCTGGAAGCCATCGGAAACCACCCCCGCTTCGGCTTCAACTTCGATCCCAGCCACCTGCTCTGGCAAGGCATTGATCCCGCCGAGTTCATCCGCCAATTCCCCGACCGCATCTTCCATGTCCATATCAAAGACTGCAAGGTAATGCTGGACGGGCGCAACGGCATCCTCGGCAGCCACCTCGCCTTTGGCGCCCCGCACCGTGGATGGGACTTCCGTTCCCCTGGTCATGGTCAAGTCAATTTCGAGGAGATCATCCGCGAGCTCAACCGTGCCAACTACTAAGGGCCGCTTTCCGTCGAATGGGAAGACGCCGGAATGGACCAGTGGTTCGGTGCCGCCGATGCATGTGCCTTCACACGCCGCCTGGACTTCGCGCCAGCCGGCGCACTCTTTGACGCCGCCTTCAAAAAATAGACAACAAACCGAATGCCTTTCGCTGCTATCGACCAACCGATCCCCACGAACAACGACGCCACGCCATCCACCGCCGCCGACCGCTCGTTCAAGTTCCGACGCATCATTATTCTTGGATGTCTTGTCGCCGCATTTTTCGCGATGGTTCCCTTTTATCCGTCGGACCTGGACTTCTATGCCGGCGGACTCGGCGTCGATGCTTTCCCACGCAACCATCTAGGTGCCATCGGGGCGTATTTTGGGTGGTTTATGCTGATGACCTTGGGACTGGGTTCCTACATATTCCTAGCCATCGCCCTTCTGTGCAGCCTCCGGCGGCTGATTTGGCGAGGCAAACTCCGACGCAGTTCCTGGCGTTATTTTTTGGCAGTGCCGCTTCTGGCCTTCGGCTCTTCACTGTTGCTTGGACTTTTTCCAAATGCCTTCGCCCCGCTGACCGCCGCCTTGAACATCCGTCAGCTCCCTGGCGGAGTTATCGGGCAGCTCCTCTGCGCACCAGGTAGCGGGCTGCTCTTTGTTCTGCTGAACTATACTGGCTGCCTGCTGGTCACCATACTGCTTATTCTCTTGGCATTGGGGATTATCTGGCATCACGACTGGGCAGAGATTTTCCACGATCTAATGGCAGTCATCCAGCGCAATCATGACACCGCATCCGAAATTGAGCCCCAGGCGATGCCGCAGCCGTCTCCGGAAGAAGTTTCTCAAACGGCTCCTCCCCCCATGCCCAATCCAGCAGTGGCCGCCGTGCAGCAACCGCCTGTCGCACCACGTCGCATGGGCTTTCAAGGTCGCCGTGCGGGAGCGCAGGCTCCAGGAAGCATCACTCCGCCTCAGCATCCGAGCTATGATCCGGTAGCCGCCAAACCGCATTACCATGTTCCTGTGCAGCCGGAACTGCCAGTTCCTCCACCCCAGCCTGTTGCAACGCCAGCCCCCGCCCCTGCGTCCTTCCCGCCGCCGAACGACAGCGGCTATGTTCTGCCTGGCATCAACCTCTTTACCCCGCCTAAGAACAACCAGACCTCTGTCTCCGCAGAGGAGATCAACAGCCGAATCGAGGTCATTCAGCGAACCTTGGATGATTTCGGCGTGGACGCGACTGTGGTCAACGCCATTCCCGGCCCGCAAATCACGCTCTATGAGATCGAGATGGGAAACGGCATCAAGCCAGACACCATCAACCGTCTCCACAGCACCCTGCTGATGAATCTGCAGGTCACCAGCATCCGTCTGCTCACGCCGATTCCGGGGCGACCATACGCAGGCATTGAGGTGCCGAACAAAAAGCTCGTCACCGTGACCGCCTACGAGTTGTTCTCCAGCCAGAATTGGCTGAACAACAACAAGATCATCCCGCTGATGTTGGGCAAGAACATCAACGGACAGGCTATCTGCATCGACCTGGCAAAAGCTCCGCACCTGCTGGTGGCAGGCTCCACCGGCTCCGGCAAGTCCGTGACGATGAACATGATGATCCAGTCCATGCTCCTGCGCTTCACGCCTGACCAGCTCAAACTCATCCTCTTCGATCCCAAGTACTTGGAATTCGCCGCATATAAGACCATCCCGCATTTGCTCTCGCCGGTCATTAACGAGCCAGAGGAAGTCGGAACCGTCCTGCGCTGGGCGATTGACGAGATGAACCGACGCTATCGTCAGCTTGCAGCCGTCCGCGTCAAGAACCTCATGGAGTTCAATTCACGCCCCAATCCCGACGAGGAAATCCTCACCGAAGAAGGCGAAGTGGTCCCCAGAACTCTTCCATATATCGTTATCATCATCGACGAGCTGGCCGACATCATGGCGCGCGCCCAGAAGGAAGTGGACCATGCACTCTCCGTCATCGCCGCCAAATCCCGAGCGGCGGGAATCCACATGATCATTGCAACCCAGCGGCCGGACTCCAAGGTCATTACCGGCGTCGTCAAGGCCAACTTCCCATGGCGTATCGCACTCCAAGTCACGGACTTGACAAACTCACGCGTGATCATGGACCAAAAAGGCGCCGAGATGCTTCTGGGCAAGGGCGACCTGCTTCTCAAGGGCGAACAACGTGACCCCGAACGTATCCAAAGCGGCTTTGCCTCCAACGGAGAAATCGCAGCCGTGGTGCGTTTCTGCAGCGACCAGGCGCAGCCCGCATTCGAACCCAGTATCCAGGCCGCAATCGAGGCACAGAAGGCAGGCGCCAATGCCCCGACGGACGGGAAAAATGCCGACGGCGATGACTTCGCCGTGCCGACAGGAGTCGGTGGTGAAAACGGCAACGACCTGATTTCCAGGGCAGTAGATGTCCTCGTCACCACCAAACGACCGACCATCTCGAATCTCCAACGCCGGCTGGGCATCGGTTACAACCGCGCCGCCGACCTCATCGAGGAACTTGAAGACCTCGGCTATGTCGGTCCCCAGCCCGCCTCCGGAATGCGCGAAATCTACTGGGACAACCTTCCGACCTTCGGCGGCGGAGCAGGTAACGCAGTCGATTCCGACTCCGGCGATGTCCTTTGACCACCAGCCATCGCGCCAACACCGCAATGACCAACGACTTTCCACAATCTTCCAAGCCCCTCCAACCGGAACTCAATTTCGATGAGTCCGCAATGCCCGCCGCAACGCAGGTTCACGGTCGCATCTACGACGAGACACCGCCGCCAGAGGCAATCGAGGTTCCTCCACCGCCAGAAGACCAGGTCGCCCCGCAAGTGACCGCAGATGTCCCATCGCCGGACTACGACGAGGTGCCGCCGCCCGAAACCATCGAGGTCCCACCACCACCCGAGACGGCAGACCTCTCCCCTGAGGAGCTGGACGCACTTGACAAACTCAATGACTCCGCTGTTCCGCCGGCCAATACCACCACAGCCACTTCGCAAGGAATAACTTATGTTATTCCAAACCAAAATTTTGGCGAAATGCTTCAAGCCATTCGCCTGGAGCACCGCTTCACCATCCGTCAGTTGTCGGAAAAGGCACACATGACGGAAAGTGCCATCCGCGACCTGGAATCTGGCGAAGTCTCTCGCCTCAACAGCAATGCCAATTACCATTACTGTCGTTCCCAGATTGAGCGCATCTGCCAGGTTTACGGAGAAGGCATCTCTCCCGAACCAATTCTGGAGGCATTCGAGCAGGAACTGCAAAAATATGCCCCGCAGATTCCTGCCAACGAGTCACTTCTTCCAGACACAACCTTTCCCGAAGAAGGGACGCGACGTTTTTCCTCCTTCCTCATCAGCCTGGTCATCATTCTTCTGCTCCTGCTCATTGTGGGTGGCTGGGCATACAAACGCTACGAAATCGGCCGCCAGGAGAAGGCAGCCGTTGACTACGACCTGCCATCGTTGATCCCGCCGCACCAGCTTCCGCTGACTCCCTTAGACCTCCCAACCCACTAGTTCACCATGGAAAACATTGCCTATCAACTGCCAACGGCGTCACTGTTTCCCTTCAACTCAAATTATAATCGGGATATGGTCAGCCGGGAAGAGATTACCCAACACGCACAGGTTCTTGCCGATGTCCTAGCCGCCGCCGGCCTGGATGTCACGGTCGCAAGTAGTATCTGCGGACCGCAGGTCACCCGCTACGAGTTGCGCCTTGCGCCAGGCATTACCCTCGAGGAACTAGGCACCCTTGCACCTGAGTTCCGTGCACAACTGGGCACCCAGCAAGTTCGGATGCTCCTGCCCATCCCAGGCCGCGACCGGGCGGGCATTGAGGTGCCAAACTCCCAACGACGCTTCTGGGGTGTCGGGGAATTCTTCGAGGACCGAGCCTGGACACAAAGCAATGCCGCCATCCCGCTGATGCTGGGGAGAAACATCTTCAACCGCGTCACCGTCATGGATCTGGCCAATGCTCCGCACCTGCTCATTGCGGGAGACGCCAACACCGGCCGCGGGCACCTCGTTGGGCAATTCATGGCCTCTCTGATGCTCCGCTTCCCTCCCGACCAACTGCGTATCGCCGCTTTTGACGCACGCGCTGCTGAATTGCGTGCCTTCTCGCAGGCACCACATCTGGTGGTTCCGTTGGTGTCCTCCCCCGTCAGCGGTGTGGTGATGCTCGAATGGGTGGCAACCGAAATGCGCACACGCCTCCAGGCACTGGCGGCGGCAGGGGCACACAACATTACCGAATACAACTCCACCCATCCTGACGAAGCCTTCTGCTACCTCGTGGTCTTCCTCAACGAATTCTCGCCGATGCTGAAAGACAACCGCCGAGAGAAGGCACTCGGACTTTTCCGACAACTGGCCAACGCAGGTGCCGTCGGCATCCATCTCATCGCCTCCACCGAGTTCCCATACCGCGAAAACCTTACCGAGGAAGTCCTCTCCTGCTTCCCTTGGCGAATCGCCTTGCAGACCATCCAGCCCGGATCCTCTGAACTCATTCTTGACGAACCCGGTGCCGAAACCCTTGCAGGAAAAGCAGATTTCCTCTTGCGCGACAATGAGATGGTCGAACGGTACCAAGGTGGACTTATCACGGACGACGAAGCGCGAACCCTCACCAAATTCTGCGCCAAACAAGTCCAACTCCCCACCGACGAGGAGTTGCGCAACGCAATGTCAAAAGCCGAACTGGACGAGCGCAACGCCGTTGCCCAGGCGCGAGCTGCCGCACAAGCCCCCGCATTGCCATTCCTTGAAACTCCCAAAAGTTCCTACATGGAGGCACTCAAGGTCATTGTGCAGGCACGCCTCGCGACTCCGCAACTGCTTCAGGATCAACTTGGAGTGGATCGTGAACGGGCGGAGAATCTGCTCGACGAACTGGCCACCCACGACTACCTGTCCGCACGCGCCGCAGGCACCGACGAACGTGAAATCCACTTTGACAAACTGCCTGCCGAGGCCAAGGGCATCATCGAGCAGAGCCGTAAGACCATCGAGGAGCTCTTCGAGGAGCTGGCCGCCAAAATCGATGCCAATGACCCCAACTCGCGCACCGTCGCCGAGTTCAACAAGGGCGTCCACGCCATCGGCAAGAAAATCGTCGAGGAGGCAGCCGAAGTCTGGATGGCCGCTGAATTCGAGGATGAAAAGCGCACCGCTGAGGAGATCAGCCAGATCATCTACCATTTGATGGTAATGTTGCTGCGCAAAAAATGCTCGCTGGAAGACGTCTATCGTCTTCTTTAAATAAAATTACAAATAACATTTTAGCAATAAATAAATTAGGTAGTTAATAAAATGATTCGCATCGCCTTGCCCAATAAAGGCGCCCTCTCGGAAGAGGCCGCCGTACTCGTCAAGGCCGCCGGATACAGTGTCCGGCGGGACGCCAAAGAACTTTCCGTGCTTGACGCCGCCAATGACGTCGAATTCCTCTTCCTTCGCCCGAGGGATATCGCAGTCTATGTCGGCAAGGGAATTGTGGAACTGGGCATTACCGGACGCGACCTGTTGCAGGATTCCGGAGTCGAAGCCGCCGAATTGCTTGCGCTGGGCTTCGGCAAGTCGCGTTTCTGCTACGCAGTCCCCAAAGAGAGCACGCTTACGGTCGAACAGCTCAACGGGCACCGCATCGCCTCCAGCTACCCCAATATCGTCAAGACCGACATGGCACGGCGTGGCTTCGACTGCCCGGTGACCAAGCTGGACGGCGCAGTGGAAATCTCCATCCGGCTGGGCGTCGCCGATGCCATTGCGGATGTGGTGGAGAGCGGTTCCACGATGCGTCAGGCAGGGCTGAAGATCATCGGTGAGCCGGTGATGTTCTCTGAGGCGGTTGTCATCGCACGTGGGGCAGACCGCGCCCAGCAACCGCAGATTCACACCTTCCTGCAACGGGTTCAGGGCATTCTGACCGCACGGAACTATGTCGTCGTGGAATACGACGTGCCCGCAGCTCAGCTTGCGGCGGTCTGCGAAATCACCCCCGGCGTGGAGTCACCCACGGTCAGCCCGCTCTCCAAACCAGAGTGGTATGCCGTCAAGTCGCTGGTGCCCCGCAAGGATCTCAACAGCATCATCGACCGCCTGGAAGCACAAGGTGCCCGTGGCATCATGGTGATGGACATCCGCACCTGCCGAATGCATGCATAAGCCGCTTTTCATGCGATATATTATCTTTTTCGCATTCCAGGTTCCAAAACCTCAGACCTTTCCACTTGTCATTCCCTTTCAATCGAGCCATAAACTTTTAACCATAACTTTTTGACTTGCAAAATGCCTACGAAGAAAAAAACATCTGCGAAGAAGCCCGACCCCGTGAAACTCTGGAAACGTGAACCCGGCTGGGACAAATTGGCCGCCGGCGAAGAAGCCAAGCTCCAGAAATACTGCGAGGAATACCGCCAGTTCATCAGCGAGACCAAGACCGAACGACGCGCCTTCGCCGCCATCCTGAAGCTCGCACAGGCAAATGGCTTCAAGGATATCACCACCCTCAACAACCAGGGCAAGCGCCTCAAGCCCGGCGATGGTGTCTATCGCACGGTGGACGGCAAGACCATCCTCCTCGCGCGTATCGGCAAAGATCCCATCGAGCAAGGCATCAATCTGGTCGGAGGACACATCGATTGCCCGAGACTGGACCTCAAGCCAAATCCGCTCTACCAGGACGAGGAGCTGGTTCTCCTGGATACCCATTACTACGGAGGCATCAAGCAATACCAGTGGCTGGTCCTTCCGCTGGCCCTCTACGGTGTCATCATCCGACGCGACGGAACCAAGGTGGATATCGCCATCGGCGACCAGCCCGACGACCCCGTCTTCACCATCACCGACATTCTGCCGCACCTGGATATCGAACAGTCCCGTAAGACCATGTCCGAAGGCGTCAAGGGCGAACGCCTCAATGTCGTCTGTGGCTCACGGCCTGTGGACAAAAAGCATGACGACAAGGATGTCTCCCAGAAGGCGAAGCTCAACATCCTGCGGATCCTCAAGGAGAAATACGGTATCGAGGAAGAGGACTTCGGCTCTGCCGAAATCGAGGTCGTTCCCGCCGGTCCAGCCCGCGACCTGGGCTTCGACCGCTCGATGATTCTGGGCTACGGCCATGACGACCGTGTGTGTTCCTACGCCGCCGCACGTGCAGTCATCGACTTCAAAGGTGTCCCGAAGCGCACCATGGGCGCTTTGCTCTGCGACAAGGAGGAGATTGGCTCCTACGGCCGCACCGGCATGGATTCCACTTTCCTGCCTAACACCGTTGCCGAACTCATTGCCGGTTGCCACGGAATGAATTACAGCGAACTGCTTGTGCGCCGGACGCTGGAAAATACCAAGATGCTCTCCGCCGATGTCGGCACGCTGGCCGATCCAGACTACAAGGGCGTGAACTCGGACAACAATGCCGGACGCCTCAACTGCGGTCTGGAAGTCAATAAATACGATGGCGGTCGCGGCAAAGGCGGCGCCTCCGATGCCTCCGCCGAATTCGTCGCCGAGGTTCGCAAGATCTTCAATGACGCGAAGGTCCTTTGGCAAATGTGCGAATTGGGCAAGCCCGACGTGGGCGGCGGCGGAACCATCGCAATGTACATGGCCCGCTACGGCATCCAAGTCATCGACTGTGGCGTGGGCCTGCTCTGCATGCATGCGCCGTGGGAAATCGCCGGCAAGCTCGACATCTACATGGCCTACAAGGGCTACAGCGCCTTTGTGGCAAACGCATAGTCTTTTTCTCTAAATAGATAGAGTAAAAAAGTCACACGCCTCCCGAAGGGGTATAAATTCCTCCGGGAGGCATTCCCAATCATGGCATAGGTCTGAAATAATGTCAGCCACGTCCAAACCAAATGCCCCGGTGCCGCCCCCGCAGGAAACTGCAACCTCTTCCACGGAGACAGTGGAGACGGAGGCAGAAAAGACGGTCGCGCTTTCCGCCGATCAAGCGGCCGATTCTGCTCACGAGCGGGTTCTCCGGGACATTCAGGTCAAAACCCGTGCCTGCCTGAGCCGCACCGAAAGGGAACGCCTCAAAAGCTATCGGATTGCCTGGCGAAAGTTCTGGCCTATCCTGCCGCTTTTTGTCATGACGTGGCTCATCGGAACGGCGTGCCTTTTGCCACGCTTCTTCCAACCGCATGATATTGTCGTTGTCGCGACGCCATCGAACGACTTTGAGCAACTTTCTGCCAAGCTCCAGAGTCGTCTGGAATTGATCGCCAATGCGGATGAGGCAGTGAATGTCTCTCCTGAGCTTTCGAGGCTGTTGGCTCCCTTGCCTCGTCGTGAAACTCTGCTGGCAATGTGGAAAGGACGTCTATCCACAGGAGTTCGCCCAGATGAACTGCCCAATTCCATGTCCGACTTGACGGACGGAACGATTGGGGCATTGCTGGTGGCAAGTGGCAACTCCCTAGAAGATGGCACTTTCCAGCGTTATTCCAGCAACCGTCTGCCGCCAATCATTTCGGCCGCCGTCGACGCCACTGCTACGGAGTTTTGCGAAGAACTTCTGTTTCCAGAACTTTCGGATGAACTCGCCCAGTTGATGAGCGTAGTCTGCCAGCCAAGTCTGCAATACAGCGAGGAATTAACGCGTGAATATGCGCTACGCAACCCGCGAACAACCATCCGCATTTCCACCGACGCTCCACTACTAGGGCAGGAACCGACCACGCACCAAATTTACCGTCCGCAGGATGCTGGATGGCAAAAAATAACGGCAGAAGGTCTTCGCCATGCGCTTCACAACCGTTCCTTCTATGTCACCTCATTGATCCTGCTTGTCTTCCTCGCCGCCTACGGCGCCATCGTCTATTTTACTCGCTTGGAATATCTTGTTGAATTGCGCAGATTTGTTCTGGTCAGCCTGTTGCTCTGTCTGGAATTTATATCCATCTCTTTCTGCGCCAACTTCATCAGTTCCAGGCATGAGATTCCCCTCCCGTTATTGCTCTCTTGCCTTCCGCTTGCATTCTTCCCTGCCATCATCTGCAACCTGCTGGGCGAACGACTGGCGGTCATCACCGCCACGCTGATGGCGATGCTCCTTCCGCTTCAGCTCAACCTCCCCAGCGAGCACTTTCCACTCTTCTATTTCTCGCTACTGGTCACGCTGGCCGCCGTGCCCATTTTCCGGCAAATTAGCCGTCGCCTGGAGTTCATCAGCCGGGGCTTGTACTTTGGTCTGGTACTTACGGTCGCAGAATTCTTTTTCCTGCTCAGCGAGACCACCATGCCCGGCGGCAAAGATTTTATCATCGAAATCGTCTTCCTGCTGGCCGCCGCCCTGGCCAACGGCATGCTTAATGGATGTCTATGTATCCTCTGCATGAGTGTGTTGGAGGTCCTTTTCCGCTTGCCAACCGCCCTTAGCCTTACGGAAGTCAGCAATCTGGATTCACCGCTGATGGAGCGGCTTCGTCAAGAAGCTCCGGGCACCTACGAACACTCGGTCGCCGTGGCCGACTTGGTTGTCAGCGGTGCGCATGTTATCCACGCCAACGCCAAACTCGCATACGCAATGGCGCTTTACCATGATATCGGAAAACTTTATTCTCCAAACCATTTTACAGAAAATCTTCAGGACGGAGAAACCAGTCCGCATTTGCGGCATACCCCTGAGGACAGCTGCGAATATCTGCGCGAACACGCGCGCTTCGGCATTCGATTGGCACGCAAGTACCACCTCCCCAGCCTGATATATCCAGCCATCCTCCAGCATCACGGCAATACCATCATGGCCTCCTTCTACAACCAGGCCTGTCGGCAGGCCGCCGAACAGGGACGCCCTGCCCCCGATCAGGCGAGCTTCCGATATGACCAACAGACGCCCGCCTCGCGTGAAGTCGCACTCATCATGCTCGCCGACTCCTGCGAGGCAGCCACACGCTCCCTCACCCGCCCCAAGCGCGACTGCAAAGGCGAAGCAAAGCATCTTGTCGGCGCAATGGAGGAAATGCAGAAGGCTCATCCGAATGCCTCCCAAGAGGAAATCGCCGCGCATTACGAACAACTCCTCATAGACGAGGAAAAGGCCACGCAGACCGATTTCCGCAACCAGCTCACCAACCGGGTCAAGAGTGTCATCCAAGGCAAGTTCACCGATGGGCAGTTTGACCAGGTGGAACTGTCCACTCGGCAACTTGCCCAGCTTGCCGACGCCTTTGTCACCACCCTCCTTGACAAAAATCATACCCGATTGGAATACAAGAAATAGAAGGCAACTTGTTCAAAACAAGTCTCATTCCTCATTCTTTGCCAGACGGAGCTGGCAGTTGCAAAACCCTCATTCCTCATCCCTCATTTGATTTATGCGTCTTACCGTCACCAAGATGCCTTCCCTGCACGGGCTTCGGAACCTGCGCCGTTTCCACGAAGCGCTTTCCTTTGCATTGCCTGCCACGGGACTGGATTGCACGATTGCGGGACGCATTGACATCATTCTGGTCACCCGTCCGCGCATCATCTCCCTGAATGCACTGCACCTCCACCATCAAGGTGCCACGGACGTCATCACCTACGATTTCCGCGATGGCTATGCCATCCCCGATGAGCAAGGTGACCGTCAGTTGGCGGAAATCTACATCTGCCCTGCCGTAGCCACCGAACAAGCCCCACGCTACAACGAATCTCCCTCAAGGGAATTGTTCCGCTACGCCGCACATGGCTTGCTTCACCTTGCCGGCGAGGATGACCTCACTGAGGAAGCCCTGGTGTCCATGCGACATGCCGAAGCACGAGTGCTGGCTACCGCCGAACAACGCTACTCGTTGGATGGTTTTTTGGTTTCTTAGTCATTGAAATATGGACCATAGTTTTTCTACTACCATCTGGTTTGCTTTGGGATTATTGCTGACGGTCCTCTCCGTTTTTCTTGCGCTGGGCGCAATGAAGCTGGAGACCTTCTCGCGGGCACGTCTGCGCAAACTGCGCGAAACGCATAAGGACCTCGCGGAATCCCTTGAACAAATGCTTCCCATCCTGCCGCGACTGCGACTCTGCAACCATTTGGAACTAATGATCGTGGGAACCTCCGCCGTGGTCTGTCTGACTCGCTGGTATTTCATCTGCGGTCTGCCAACCGCCGCCAAATGGACCATCTTGGTGGCACTTTTCCTGGCCGCCTACCTTATCACTCAAGTGCTTGACATCGCAATCTCCCTGCGCTACAGCGGTATTGTCCTCCAACTTGCCGGACGCCTTGCCCGCCTGACACTCTATCCCTTCGCCTTTCTCATCTATCCGCTCAGCGCCTTCGAAAAGCGCATCCAGAATGCCGCAAACAACGATGAAAATAACGCACAAGTTACTGCGGAAGATGAAATTCTATCATTGGTTGAAGAGGCCGACCAGGATCATCTGGATTTGGCTCCCTCAGCGGCTTCTCCCGTCAACGACCTCGAAGTGGACGAAAAGCGGATGCTCAATGGCGTCATCAATCTGGATAAGACTCTCGTCCACGAGATTATGACACCACGCGTGGACATTGATGCCATTGAGGAACAGACCTCCATCGCTGACGCGAAAAAGGCAATTTCCATTAGCGGACATAGTCGTATTCCTTTGATTTCTAAAACAGTAGATGCAATTACCGGCATCTTGTATGCCAAGGATCTGCTGGACGAAGAGCGACTGACCAAGGTCACCTCGCTCAAAGAACTCGCCCATCCACCGGTCTTCATCCCCGAAACCAAGAATGTCAGCGACCTCCTGGAAGAATTCCGCGCCAAGCACATCCACCTGGCGGTCGTTCTCGATGAATACGGCGGAACCGCCGGCATCGTCACATTCGAGGACATCCTGGAGGAGATTGTCGGTGAAATCCAAGACGAATTCGACCGCGACGAACCGGCGGCCGCACGCAACACCCCGCAGTCTGACGGCTCGATGGTCGCCGACGCACGAATGACCATCTGGGAACTCAATCAGCTGATGGACATGGAAATCTCCGAAGAAGAGGGCTACGACACGCTGGGCGGCTATATTATGGCCACGGTAGGGCGCATCCCCCAAACCGGCGAGCACCTCGACACCGATGATCTCTCAATCGATATCCTGGCCGCCTCACCACGTCGTCTGGACAAGGTGAAAATCCGCCGTCGGAATAGTCCATCGGCAACTGCCGACACTACACAATCATGACTCACACCATCATCATCATCTCCGTGGTCCTGGCGTTGCTCGTCCTGGAGCGAACGCTGGTTCTGACTCTCACCCGCGATCTCAACTGCCAGAATTTCATCCGGCATCATTTCTGGTTGCACCCCAATGGCATATCCTGTCTGCGCATTCCGCAGGGATTCATCGCCATCTGGATTGTTTCCACCGGTCATTGGGGATGGGGCATCCTCTGGTTCGCATTCTGGATGATCACTGACCTGACCGATGGAACCATCGCGCGGAACTGCGACCTCTCCACTGCCACAGGCGAATGGCTTGACCCCTTGGCAGACAAATGCATGACTTTCCCACCGCTCTTCTATTTGGCACTGGGCTCCAGCCCCAATGTCGTCTCTCCGCATCTCCCCATCGGCTGGGTGACATTGTACTGCGCACTGGATGTCGTCGGGCAATTTTCTCGCCTCTTCTGCAAGAAAAAAGCCGCCAACTCCTTTGGCAAAGCCAAAACCGCTTTGGTGACGATTCTGATCTCCGTCCTGGCTTTCTATCAGTTTTGCCTCACGCAAAACCATCCGCTGTTCCCTCCGCTGACATCCTTGAACTCTCTTGTGGTCACCCGCCTGATGCAGGCATGTACCATCCTGGCGTTCCTTTCCCTGTACTGCAAGATCATCCCAAGCCATTGGTATGCCAACAGCCTTACCTTCCTGAACTTCCTCTGCGGACTCTGCGCCATCGCCGTGGTCTGGGGGCCGCATCACATCCCCAACCGCCATATCCTCGCCCTGATCTTGATCTTCATGGGGCAGTTCTTCGACCTCTTCGACGGGCGAATGGCACGTAAATACGGCTCCACCAATCACGGGGCAATCTATGACGACATCGCCGACGGAACCAACTTCGGTCTGGCCAATGCCAGCATTGTTTTTGTCGGCCTGGCACGGAACCTGGCTCCCATTCCGATGGTCATAGCCATTGCCCTTTCGGTGATTTACCTGATTTGCGTCATCTATCGGCTCTATCGGTTCCTCAAGCCTACGCAGAATCTCCCGCGCGGAATCTTCCAGGGACTGCCCTCCCCCGGCGGTGCATTGCTGGCTGGCGCGTGCGCCATTGCCGCCGCCCAGCTCAATTGCCTGATCGTTAGCTGGACGGCTGCGGTTATTGTCCTTCTCGCGTCGTTGCTGATGATTTCCAATGTGCCCTACCGTCATTTCGGGCAGGATCTTTGGCCCTCGCTTCCCAAGGGATTCCGCGTGATGCTCCTCATTCTCTGCATTGTCTTCATTTGCTTCGCTTTGGTCAAGCGGGACTGGGCTGAGGCCTTCACCTGGTTCACCACCGGACTTGCCTTTCTTTACGCCTTTGGAGCCATCGCCCCCAAACGCTATTTGGAACAATTGCGCCAGCAGCAACTCGCCGAGGCGGAAGACGATTTGCCGACCAGCGAAACCATCCTGCCCACCCAGACGGAAATTTCCTCCAAGTAGCCGCCTCTTTCCATATTGTTTAAAAAGCTTAGAAATAGAACCACTCATAACTCAAGAGCCATGATGAAGAACTCCACCTTACGCATTGTTTTGACAACGCTGACCAGCACTTTGTTGTCGGTCGGTGCCCAGGAGGTTTCTGCCGAAGGGACCGCCCCGGATTTGACGATGATGGATATCATCACCAAAGGCGGCGGAATCATGTATGTGCTGGTCGCTCTCTCGTTCGTGGCAGTTATGCTTATCATCTTCTATCTTTTGACCTTGCGAAAGAATGTCCTGTGCCCGCCCAAATTCATTTCCCAGGCACGGGATGCCGCCGAGCGAGGAGACGTCGAAGGCCTGGCGGAACTGGCCGCCGCCGAACCATCGCCCGCCGGACGCATTGTCAACGCGGCGTTGCTTTCCCTCCCCCAAGGCAGTACGAAGATTGAACTTGGTCAGCTCCAGGGAGCAATGGAGGACGAGGGCTCGCGGCAGGTCGCCCTGCTCTGGGCGAAAATCCAATACCTTATGGACATCGGAACAATCGCCCCCATGATTGGACTGCTTGGAACGGTCTGGGGAATGATGGTTTCCTTCACGGGACTCGACGCCGGCATCAGCATGGCCAACAAGTCCGCCAGACTGACCAGCGGTGTCTCGCAAGCGATGTTCACCACCTTCGGGGGGCTGATCGTCGGCATCCTCGCCATCGCCGCATATTCGGTGTTCCGTGGTCGGATCAACCGCCTGACCAGCCACCTCGAAAGCCAGTGCGCCGCCTTGCTGCGCGCCTTGACAGCGGCTTGCAAGTAAATTGCCCCACGTTCCGTCACCCAACGTAAACGGAGGCGACTATGGATTTCAAAAAAAAGTACCAAGAACATAACGCGGGCTTTCAGATGGCCCCGATGCTGGACATCATCTTCATCCTGCTCATCCATTTCATGGCGGCGACCATCTTTGCCCAATGGGACAACAAACTGGACATCAAGATCCCCACTGCCGCCAATGCCGCTGAAAACGACATCCGCCAATACGGCGAGGTCATTCTCAACATAGATCGGGACGGCAAGGTGTTCATCAACAGCAACGAGGTTGACGACGAACAGCTGGTGGAACTGCTCAACGCCATTTCAACTGCTTTCCGTGATCAGCCATGCGTCATCCGACCGGACCGCGAGACCAGCTGCCAGCATCTTGTCCACATCCTCGACCTTTGCCGTGGCGCCAATGTCTGGAATGTCTCCATCGCTACCACTAAACCAACCAACCAAGAGCTTCCGTCAGAATAGCTCCAACACCATGCGCAAGAAGTTCTTCCAAGGTATTCTGTGCATCTTCTGCATGGCCGCCGCCTGGCTTGTCTGGGCGGAGGATTTTGAGATGACTTCCACGCCGGATGACCTCTACACCTTCATCCAGGAACTTCATACTCGGAATTATGACGACACCCTGCTGGACAAGGTTGAACTCTTCCTGAAACTCTACCCTGCCCACGACTATTCCGACCCCGTCCAGCAAATCAAAATCGCAGTCCTCAACCGCCATCAGCGCCACGCCGAGACCATCGATGCCATTCGCCATTATCTGGAGCAATACCCGAACTCCCCTCAACGCGAAGCATATCTTCGACTGGAAGGTGCCTGCCGCTTCAACCAGAAAGACTATGCCAAGGCGGCAGATTGCTTCCGCAAACTGATTGAAACCACCAAGACGGAAACAATCCGCGAAGACGCCACACTTGCGCTGGCCACATGCCAACGCGAACTCAAAAACGATGCAGAAGCGCTTAAGCTTTATCAAAGCCTAGTTGCCTTGCCACTGGCAGACAAACATCCTTCCAGACTCCAGGCACGCGTACAATATATTAATATCCTTCAGGCCGAAGGCAATCGGCGCGAGGCATTGCAAATCTGCCTAGAGCTCTTGAATTTCAATGCCACGCCACCTGCACTGCGCCATGCCATCCTCATCCAGGCCGCCAATCTGGCATACATGCTCGGAGACGACTTGCCTTTGGCGGAACGCCTTTACGCCACCTTCCTGGTGGAGGTTCCGCAGGATGTCAACGCTTCCGCCGCCTTGCGGCAGCTTTGCTTCTGCAAGTTCCGACTCAAGAAGTTCGAGGAGTTCCTGGAGTTGGCGCAGCGCTATCGCACGCAAGTGCCTGCCGCCGCAAACGACCAACAACTCGACTTCGATACCATTGAGGCATTGATGAACTTGAACCGCCACCAGGAGGCATTGCCATTCCTCGCCAAAATCATCAATGCCCCAGAAAATGACGAGAATGTGCTGAAAAAAGCACGCTACTACGAATTTACCGCTTTAGCCGCCTTGCAAAGGGACGATGAGGTCCTCGCACATGGAGACGCATTTCTCGAAGACTACCCCAATTTCCCCTACAAGACCGCCATCCTCCGCCAACTGGTCGTCAGTTCCGCCAAAGCCCCCGAAGCCCGTCCGCGCACCCGAGCCTACCTTGAGACGCTCCTTCCGCTTCTTGCCGGAGACCGCGAAACCGCATATCAATATGGCTTCCTGCTTGCCCAACTTTACGAGGCAGACAAATTGTGGACGCTGGCCGCCGACCTCCTGGAGAAACTCGCAAACGATGCAAACGCAACGCAACGCCCCACACTTCTGATGCGTGCGGCGCAGAATGCCGACCAGATTCCAGACTTCAATCGCTCGAAACGGCTTCTGGACGCAGTCCGTGCGATGCCTGACCTCAGCACGGAAAATTATGTGATGGCCTCGGAAATGCTCTATCAGTCTGCCAGCCATGCGGACAAAGAGGACACGGCGTTCCAAACCGCCCGCGAGACGCTGGAAAAGACCAGCGGTCGTGAGCGTACCGTATGGCTTACCCGAATGGGCAACCATTTCCTCCAGGCGAAACAATACGACCAGGCGGCCAATTGCTATGGGCAGGCTCTGGCAATGCCAGAACTGCCTGGCGACGCGCGAACACGGTTGCTGCCCACGCAACTCCGGCTGCTGCTCGTCGGGAAGCGCACAGAGGAATTGTTCGCACTCCTTCCTGAGTTCTTTGCCTCAACGCGCCTGCCACTGCCTCCGCAGAGCTGCGAGGAGCTGGCCGATTACTGTTCTGCAAATCACCGCCCAGACTTTGCCAAGTCTGCCTGGGAACGCCTGCGTTTGCAACCGGATGCCACCGAAACCCAGCTGCTCCACGCCACATTGCGTCTGGCAGAACTCGAACTGCTAGGCGCCCCCGAAAATGCCAAACAGCGTTTGGAGACACTAGCCAAGGAATATGAGCGCCTGGGCAAAAGCGTCCCAGCCGATGCCTATGCCATCCTGGCGGAGATCTACTTGCGTGCCAAAGAATACGACTTGACATTGATGAATGTGGACCGGGCGCTGGAAAAGGACCGCCCGGCGGTCTTCACCACCCGAACCGCCACACGGGCCTGGTGGGTCAAGGCGCAGTACCTCTACGAATGCCGGCATGACCTCGCCGCCGCCAAGTCCACCGCCGCCTTGGCGGGTATTCTCAAGACCGATGAAATC